>JBDSAN010000129.1:0-3488 GCA_039922115.1 Jatrophihabitantaceae bacterium | reverse complement strand
AACACAACAGCCCGGCTCGGAGTAACCCGAGCCGGGCTGCTGTACGAATCAGGGTGCTAGCTGACGACGTGTACCGCGTCGGCCTGCGGGCCCTTCGGACCCTGAGCGACCTCGAACTCCACCCGCTGACCCTCGTCCAGCGACCGGTACCCGTCGCTCTGGATCGCGCTGTAGTGGACGAAGACGTCCTGACCGCCGTCCACGGCGATGAAGCCGTAGCCCTTCTCGTTGTTGAACCACTTAACGGTGCCCTGTGCCACCTGCACTCCTCGTTACGGGCCGACCGGGCTGCCACACCGCGTGGAGCCGGGGTCACTAGTTGATCGTCCCGACTGAACTTCAGTGCACGCTGGCTGTCGCAGCCATCGTGGTCCTTCGTCGTGCGAAACGCTCGGTACTTACGACCAAGCGGAAAATACACGGAACCGGATTCCAGGCGCCAGCATCTCAGCAGAACTATCGCCATCTATATAAGGGCTAATCCATCACTAATCAGCATCAAACGGGTTGGCGCGCCCGGCAAGATCAATCTCCAGCAGGATCAGAGCAGGCCGGCGGCGCGCATGCCCTTGATCGTCGGCGCGATGACCGCGGTCGGTCCGACCCGGTCGGCAATGGCATCGATGGTCTTGAGTCCGTCGCCGGTGTTGTAGATGACCGTCTCCCGGCTGGTGTCGAGCTGACCGGAGGCAACCAGCTTGGCCAGCACCGCAGTGGTCACCCCGCCGGCCGTCTCGGCGAAGACTCCGGTGGTCTCGGCCAGCAGCTGGATGCCGTCGCGGATCGCATCGTCGCCGACATGGGCCATCGCACCACCGGTGCCGCGCACCGCGTCCAGCGCGTACGGGCCATCGGCGGGGTTGCCGATATTGAGTGACTTGGCGATGCCGGTGGGCTTTACCGGCAGCACGGTGTCCTGGCCGTTCTCGAAGGCGGTCGCGATCGGTGCGCAGCCGCTGGACTGCGCGCCATAGATTCGGTAGTCCTGCTCGGCGACCAGGCCGATCTGGGTGAGTTCCTTGAACGCCTTGTGCACCTTGGTCAACAGCGAGCCGGAGGCCATCGGAGCGACCACCTGCTGCGGCAACCGCCAGCCCAACTGCTCGGCAACCTCGTAGCCGAGGGTCTTGGATCCCTCGGCGTAGTAGGGCCGGACGTTGACGTTGACGAACGCGGTTGCCTCGAACTCATCGGTCTCGGCAAGCTCGCTGCACAGCCGGTTCACGTCGTCGTAGGAACCATCGATGGCGACCAGGGTGCCGCCGTAGATCGCGGTCTGGCTGATCTTGGCCGGCTCCAGGTCCGAGGGCACGAACACGATCGAATCCATCCCGATCCGGGCCGCGTGCGCGGCGACCGAATTGGCGAGGTTGCCGGTCGAGGCGCAGGCGATCCGGGTGAAGCCCAACTCGCGGGCAGCGGTGATGGCCACCGATACCACCCGATCCTTGAACGAGTGGGTTGGGTTGGCCGAGTCGTCCTTCACCCACAGCGGGGCGGTGAAGCCCAGCCGGTCGGCCAGCCGGTCCGCGCGGATCAGCGGCGTCATCCCGGTGCCCGAGTCGACCCGGACGGCGGCATTCTGGCCGGTCGGCAGCAGGCCGGCGTAGCGCCAGATCGAGCGGGGGCCGTCCTCGATGGATGCCCTGGTGACCCGGGCGAGCCGGTCGCGGTCGTAGCCGATTTCCAGCGGGCCGAAGCAATCGAAGCAGGCGTGCTGGGCACCGAGCGGGTAGCTGGCGCCACAGTTGCGACAGATCAGCGCGCTGGCGGGGGTTTCCGGGGTGTGACCGAGGGGACGGTCGATGGTTGCAGTCATGTGCGAGGCCCTTTCTCCTCATCTTTCCCAGCAACCTGCACGGACGGCAGTACTGGGCCGGAGTTGGCACCTACCTCGCGAACCGAGGGCGCACAGCGGTGTGCTGCGTGCGGTTTGTCGCGGTGGTTGCCGGGGCTTCAACGGGCCGGTCCCTCTGCCCCTCTGGATGAGCGGAACTATGAACTTGTCGGTGCGTGGAGCTGGCTCAACTGTAGTCGCTGGTCAGCACAACCACGATCGGACCGCCCGGCAAGCCACCGAACTTGGGCTTTACCCTTTGTATTGCAGGGAATTGTTGTTGCAGGGCTTCGGCAGCAGTCTGCGCGCCGGCGACATTCGGGTCGTAGTAGGCGGCAGTGGACAGGATCGAGCCGGCGAAGGTGCTGGTATCGGTGACTGTCCAACCGCCCTGCCGGAACCGATCGGCCGCAGTGGTCGCCGTGGTCGAGCTGCTGTTGTTCAGCACCACCAGCGGCAACCTGCCACTACCGGCCGGCGAGCTGCTCGGCGTGCTGCGGGATGCGGTCGGGGTGCCCGGCTGGGTGGATCTCGGCGCTGAGGACTTCGGCTTGCTGCCGCTAGCGCTGGCCGAACTGGATACCGACTCGCTCTGCGAGGCATTGGCCGCCAGCCGGCCTTTCGGGTGGTGCAGCGCGGTAACCGCAAGGATCGCCACGGCGGTGCCCACGAGGACGAGCAATACGCCGAGGATCGGTTCGAGGTGCCGGCGGTGTGCCGGGGGCGGTGCACTGTGAGCCATAGGGGTACAGCGTAGAAGTCAGACGTCGATGCCTAAACGCCGGGCTGAGCGCTGGCGCTGCCGGCTGGCCCGCAGCCGGCGCAGCCGCTTGACCAGCATCGGGTCCGCAGCCAGCGCTTCCGGGGTGTCGATCAGGCTGTTGAGCACCTGGTAGTAGCGGGTCGCCGACATGTCGAACAGCTCGCGGATGGCCTGTTCCTTGGCACCGGCGTACTTCCACCATTGCCGCTCGAAAGCGAGGATCTCCCGATCGCGACGGTCCAGGCCGCCAGCCACGGATCCGTCCGGACCTCCCTCGTCGGGTGCCGGGATGGCGGCGGGGGCGGTATCCATGCGGCCTCCGATCGGGTCGTTGCTCGGTACGGTCATCATCGTTCAGTGGCGCCGCTGCGGGACGCCACTTGAATTGCACGGTTGTTATTTCGCGCCCTCATTCAACCATGACCGGTACCTGGCCGCGGGCAGCGCCGGGCAATTCGACGCGCCGCCGGTCGCGCTGTCCACAGGCGGGCAGGTCGTCCACAGATCGCTCGTGGGCCGGTCCAGGCGGCCCGGCTGCCAGCAGGATCGAGCTATGCACCTGCACGACCACCGTCGCCTCGATGACCTCAACCAGGACCTGCGCCAGCTCGCCGCGCAGCTACGCCAGCGCCGGTCGCGCTTGTGGGCCGCGGCCGGCGGCCTGAGCTGGCAGTCGACAGCTGCCGCCGAATTCGCCACCGCGCTGGCTGGGCTGCTCGGTCAACTCGACCGGCTGGCTGGCCGGCTAGACGAGCTGTCCACAGCGCTCGCCGGACACGCCCGGCGGGTGGCCGCCCGCTCGGAGCTGGTGGCCAGCGGGCTGCTGAGCGCTGGCCGGGCCGCTGAGCGGTTGGTCTGGCCGTGCTGAGTGGCACCGTCCAGCTGCGC
>JBDSAN010000128.1:0-7263 GCA_039922115.1 Jatrophihabitantaceae bacterium | reverse complement strand
CGATCATTTCTGGCGAAAGTCGCTCGGTGGGGGTGTGCGCCAGCTCGTCCACGCCGGCCTCGATGGCCCGGCCGACCAGGTCGGCCGTCAGCGCGTGCACGATAACCGGCAGCCCGGCACCGTGCGCGGCATCGACGATCGCGCGCAGCACCCTGGGCTGCGGCACCGGCCAGCCGACACTGCCCGGTTCGAGCGCGACCTTGATCAGGTCCACCCCAGAGGTCGCCAGCCGCTGCACCACCCAGCGGGCCTGGGCCGGTGAGGAGACGAACTCGGCGTACCCGTCGGCGCCCCAGCTGCGGGTTGGATAGCCGCCGGCCGCGGTCAGGATCGGACCGCTGACGGCCACGAACGGCAGGCCGGGACGAGCCGGCCGGTGCCCGGTACGCCACTGGCTGGCCCACGCCAGCGGGGCGCCCAAGTCACGCACGCCGACCAGGCCGGTCTGCTCGCCGGTGACCGCGAACCTGCCGTACGGATCCGGGCGTGCGGACGGGTCGAAGCCGAGGTGGACGTGCGCGTCGACCAGGCCCGGCACCACCCAGTATTCCGGGCCACCCAGCACCGGCAGGTCGGCCGGCAGCACCGGAGGCGATCCGGCGACCTCGGTCAGCAGCTGGGTGACCCGGCCGGCGCCGTCCACCACCAGCACGCCAGGCATCGGCTCAGCGGCACCGCCGGCCCAGATGGTGCCGGCGAACGCGATGCCGCGGCTGGGCGCGGACCCGGTGGCGAGCCATCGGCCGCGGCTGTTCAGCAAGCGGCGGACCGGACCGGCCGCAGCCGAACGCAACGCGCGCAGCCGGCCGGCTGGGGCGGTTCGGTCCTCGGTCACCGCTTCATTCTGTCAAGCGGCGCTGGCTTCGGTGCGGATTTGCGGCTGGCGGACATGCCCTGTTCGATCGACCGTGGTTGGACCTTGGCTAGCGGTGGGCTTGCAGCAGCAGGTGCAACTCGTCCAGCTGGCTGCTCGGAACGACCTGATCCAGGTTGATCTGACTCAGCGACCGGGCCGTCTGCGCTCGACGTAGCGGGCGGATCAGGCGCAGCGCGATCTGCAGTGGCGCCCAGGGCGTGCCCGGCAGGCCGACCCGGCGCAGCTCTCGACGAAGGCTGCGACCGGTCCGCGATACCAGCTTGGCCACCCTCGGTTCCACCTCGCCCAGTTGGACCGAGCCGGTGAGCCGGCGCTCGATGCCGGCCAGCATGGCGCGCAGCACCAGCATCGCGATCGCCACCAGGCCGATCAGGATGCCCAGTACCTTCAGCCCGCCCAGCCAGCACAGCGCGGCGATGAGCAGGATCGAGATGCCCGACCATTGCACGGCCTGGATCACCGACCGGCCGAGCGCGCGGGTCAGCAAGTAGCGGCGCAGCGCGGCTTCGGAGCCAGGCTTGATCGGGCCGCTGAAGATGAGCTGCGCACCGCCCGATCGGCCGTTGAACCCGAGATCGATTGGCTCGGCGCGGTCGAAGGGCGCTGGCTGGAACTGCTCGCTCATGCCTGCTCAACGTGCCATCGGCGCACCGAGTGCCCGCCAGCCGCACAGCGAGCACTCAGCCGATAATCGCCCCTTGACCGAGCAGCGCCTTGAGGTCCCCCATCAGCGCCTGCGAAGGCTGCACCCGCAATTGATCCGGCAGCCGCATTACGTGCCGGTGGCCGAAGCCGAGTTCGAGTTGCACCTCGGTAGTGCCGGGATGCGAGGCCAGCACCTCGCGCAGTCGCTCGATCACCGGCGGGGTTACCCGTGCCTGCTCGACGGTGATCCGGATCGGCCCGCGCGGGCCTTCGGTCAGGTTCGGCAGGCTGAGTTCCGAGCCGATCATCCGGATGTTCTCCTCGCGGGCATCCACCCGGCCCCTGATCACCACGATCGCGTCTTCGGCGATGGACATGCCGACTTGGGCGTAGGACGCCGGAAAGAACAGCACCTCGACCGCGCCTTCGAGGTCTTCCAGGGTCACCTGCGCCCACGGCTTGCCGTCCTTGGTCATCCGCCGGGTGACGCTGGACAGGATGCCGGCCACCGTGATCGACTGCCCGTCGTTGACCGCATCGGTCTGCAGGTCGGCAATGCTGACCTCGGCGGCCGCCTTGAGGATGTGCTCGACCCCGAACAGCGGATGGTCGCTGACATAGAGGCCAAGCATCTCGCGCTCGAAGTTCAGCAGCACTGCCTTGTCCCACTCGCCGTCAGGTACCCGGACGGCGAATACATCGGTTTCCGCGGTGCTTTCTTCGGTGCCGAAGCCGAACAGGTCGAACTGCCCGATCGCCTCAGCCCGCTTGGTGCCGACTACCGAATCGATGGACTGCTCGTAGACCTGGATCAATCCCTTGCGGGTGTGGTTGAGCGAGTCGTAGGCACCGGACTTGATCAGCGCCTCGATGGTTCGCTTGTTGCAGGCGACCGCGTCGACCTTGCGCAGGTAGTCGGCGAAGTCGACGAAGGCACCTTTCTCCTTGCGCGAAGCGGCAATCGAGGCGACCACGTTGCCGCCGACATTGCGGACGGCGGACAGGCCGAACCGGATGTCGGTACCGATCGGGGTGAAGTTGGCGTCGGAGGCGTTCACGCACGGCGGCAACACCTTGATCCCCATCCGGCGACATTCGGCGAGGTAGATCGCCATCTTGTCCTTGTCGTCCTTGACCGAGGTCAGCAACGCGGCCATGTACTCGGCCGGATAGTTCGCCTTGAGGTAACCGGTCCAGTAGGACAGCACCCCATAGGCAGCCGAATGTGCTTTGTTGAAGGCGTAATCGGAGAACGGCAGCAGGATGTCCCAGAGCGTCTTGATCGCCGCCGCCGAGTAACCCTTGCCGCTCATGCCCGAGGAGAAGTTCTCGTACTGGGCGTCCAGCTCGGACTTCTTCTTCTTACCCATCGCGCGCCGCAGCAGGTCGGCGGCGCCGAGGGTGTAGCCGGCCAGCTTCTGCGCGATCGCCATGACCTGCTCTTGGTAAACGATCAGGCCGTAGGTGTCGCCTAGCAGGTCAGCCAATGCCTCGGCCAGTTCCGGATGGATCGGGGTGACCGGCTTGCGGCCGGTCTTGCGGTCGGCGTACTCGTTGTGCGAGTTCGCACCCATCGGGCCGGGCCGGTACAGCGCGATGACCGCGGAGATGTCCTCGAAGTTGTCCGGACGCATCGAGCGCAGCAGCGCGCGCAGCGGGCCGCCGTCCAGCTGGAACACCCCGAGCGTGTCGCCCCGGGTCAGCAGGTCATAGGTCGGCCGATCGTCGAGCGGCAGCTCTTCCAGCACGATGTCCTGGCCGCGGTTTGCCTTGATGTTGTCGACCGCGTCGTCGAGGATAGTGAGGTTTCGCAACCCCAAGAAGTCCATCTTGATCAGCCCGAGGTTCTCACACGACGGGTAGTCGAACTGGGTGATCACCGCCCCGTCCTGCTCGCGGCGCATGATCGGAATGACGTTCAGCAGCGGCTCCGACGACATGATCACCCCGGCTGCGTGCACCCCCCACTGCCGCTTGAGCCCTTCCAGCCCGCGCGCGGTGTCGACCACCCGCTGCACTTCCTGATCGGCCTCATACAGCGCACGGAACTCCCCCGCCTCGCCGTAACGCTTGTGCTCCGGGTCGAAGATGCCCGCCAGCGGGACGTCCTTGCCCATCACCGGCGGCGGCATCACCTTGGTGATCTTGTCGCCCATCGCGAACGGGTAGCCGAGCACCCTCGCGGCGTCCTTGACCGCTTGCTTGGCCTTGATGGTGCCGTAGGTGACGATCTGAGCGACCCGGTCATCGCCGTACTTCTCCGTCACGTAGCGGATGACTTCGCCCCGACGACGCTCGTCGAAGTCCACGTCGAAGTCAGGCATCGAGACCCGGTCCGGGTTGAGGAACCGCTCGAAAATAAGGCCGTGTTGCAGCGGGTCAAGGTCGGTGATGCGCATCGCGTAGGCAGCCATCGAGCCTGCCCCTGAGCCACGACCCGGGCCGACCCTGATGCCGTTTTCCTTGGCCCAGTTGATGAAATCGGCGACGACCAGGAAGTATCCGGGAAAGCCCATCTGGGCGATGACGCCGACTTCGTAGTCGGCCTGCTTGCGAACCTTGTCCGGAACACCGCCGGGATAGCGCCGGAACAGGCCGGCCTCGACCTCTTTGACGAACCAGGATTGCTCGGTCTCACCAGCCGGAACCGGGAACCGGGGCATGTAGTTGGCAGCCTCATCGAAGCTGACCTCGCAGCGCTCAGCGATCAGCAGGGTGTTGTCGCAGGCCTCGCGCAGGTCGAACTTGTCGGCCCACAACGATCGCATTTCAGCCGGCGACTTAAGGTAGAAGTCCTTGGCATCGAACTTGAACCGGTTCGGATCGGCCATCGTCTTGCCGGACTGGACGCACAGCAGCACCTCGTGCGCGTCGGCGTCCTCGCGCTTGGTGTAGTGCAGGTCGTTGGTGGCGATCATCGGCAGGCCGAGATCGCGGCCGAGCTTGATCAGGCCGTCGCGGACCCGGGTCTCGATGTCGAGGCCGTGATCCATCAACTCCAGGAAGAAGTTGTCCTTGCCGAAGATGTCCCTGAATTCGGCGGCGCTGGCACGGGCCTTGTCGTAGTCGCCGATCCGCAGCCAGGTCTGGATCTCACCGGACGGGCAGCCGGTGGTCGCGATCAGGCCACCGGCGTAGCTGTTGAGCAGTTCGCGGTCAGCGCGCGGCTTGTAGAAGAACCCTTCCAGGCTGGACCGTGACGAGAGCCGGAACAGGTTATGCATGCCCGTGGTGTTCTCGGCCAGCAGCGTCATGTGGGTGAACGCGCCGCCACCGGAAACGTCGTCGTCGCCGCCCTTGTTCCACTTGACCCGGGTCCGGTCGCCTCGATGGGTGTTCGGGGTGAGGTAGGCCTCCATCCCGATGATCGGCTTGACCCCGGCCAGGTTGGCCTGCCGGTAGAAGTCATAGGCGCCGAAGACATTGCCGTGATCGGTCATCGCCAGCGCCGGCATGCCCATCTCGGCGGCGGTGCTGAACAGGTCCTTGAGCCGGGCCGCGCCGTCGAGCATCGAGTACTCGGTATGCACGTGCAGGTGGACGAACGAGTCGCTGCTACCGGAACCGGCTGCCGCCTGGCCGCTCATCGGGTCATACCTACGGACATGCAGCGGCCTCGTTCCAGATCAGGTGGCGCCCATCAAGCGGGCTGACCAGCGGCCTCGATTGTGCACCCCAGCTACGACAACCGCATGTAGGCCGCCGCGCGTCGCTGCGTGTCTCGGCGTGTCGCGGCGTGTCTCGGCGTGTCGCGGATGGCCACGTTGGAAGGGTCGGGTCAGGGCCTGGCTGTGACAGCATCAAGGGCATGTCCATCATCAAGATCAATGCCATCACGGTCGCCGCCGACAGTGGCGACGAGCTCGCCAAGCGATTCGGGGCCCGGGCCGGCGCGGTCGACGGGCAGGACGGCTTCGAGGGCTTCGAGCTGCTGCAACCGACCGATGGCCGCACCACCTGGCTGGTGATCACCCGGTGGCGCGACGATGCCTCGTTCGAGGCGTGGACCAGCTCACCGGCCTTCGGCCGCGGCCACCAGTCCGAAGGCCCGCATGCTGCCCCTGGGGACGGCCAGCCACCGCAGCGGCCAGTCGGCATGAGCAGCGAGCTGTGGTCCTATCAGGTCGCCGGTGGCTCAGCCGGCTGACCCGCCCGTCCCGCGAGTGGGCAGTTGGCCGGCGCCCCGTCCACGAGTGGGCAGTTAGCCGCAGCCCCGTCCACGAGTGGGCAGTTAGCCGACGCCCCGTCCACGAGTGGGCAGTTAGCCGGCGCCCCGTCCACGAGTGAGTAGTTAGCCGGAGCCCGGTCCACGAGTGGGCAGTTAGCCGGCGAATGGCAGTTATAACCGACCATTCGTCGTGTAACCGCCCACTCGTGGACGCAGACCCGATCGAACCGCCCACTCGTGGACGCAGACCCGATCGAACCACCCACTCGTGGACGCAACCCAGCGCAGACTGCCGACCCAACTGCCCGTCCACACGGGTTCGCCGGAAAGCGTGCGGGCTCAGGATTCGGCTTCCAGCACGTCCAGCGCGTGCTGCAGATCGGCTGGGAATGGTGACTCGATGACCAGCCACTGGCCGGTCGCCGGGTGTTCGAAGCCGAGCGAGCGGGCGTGCAGCCACTGCCGGCTCAGTCCCAGCCGCCGGCTCAGCACCGGGTCGGCACCGTAAAGCTGATCGCCGCAGCACGGGTGCCGCAGCGCTGCCATGTGCACCCGGATCTGGTGGGTTCGACCGGTCTCCAGCCGGACGTCCAGCAGCGAAGCAGCCCGGTAGGCCTGCGCGGTCTCGTAGTGGGTCACGCTCGGACGGCCGCCGGCCACCACCGCGAACTTCCAGTCCGAGGACGGGTGCCGGTCGATCGGCGCATCGATCGTCCCGCTGCTCGGATCCGGATGGCCCTGCACCAGCGCCGAGTACAGCTTGGTCACGGTGCGCTCTTTGAACGCCCGCTTCAGCTCGGTGTAGGCACGCTCGCTCTTGGCCACCACCATCGCTCCGGTGGTGCCGGCATCGAGGCGGTGCACGATGCCCTGCCGCTCGGCAGCGCCCGAGGTGGACAACCGCAGCCCCATCGCGGCCAAGCCCTGGACGACCGTCGGGCCGGTCCAGCCGATGCTCGGATGGGCAGCCACCCCGACCGGCTTGTCCACCACGACCAGCTCATCGTCCTGGTAGAGGACGACCAGGCCGTCCACCGCGATCGGTGGGGCAGCGGCCAGGTCCACCGGTTCCGGAATGCTGATCTCCAGCCAGGCGCCGGCCGCGACCCGCTCCGATCGGCTCGGGGCGGCACCGTCCAGGCTGACCGCGCCCTCGTCAATCAGGCCGGCGGCAGCCGTCCGGGACAGGCCGAACATCCGCGAGATGGCGACGTCCAAGCGCAGGCCAGCCAGCCCCTCGGGAACCGGCAGCAGCCGCGAGTCAGCCATGCGACGGCGGCGGATCGTCGGTGCCGGGGGCGGCTGCCGGTTCGCTGCCGGCCGGCTCGTCGGACTCGAGCGGGTTACGACCTCCGACGAAGTCGACGCCGCGCAGCGACAGCAGCACCGCGATCGCGCCACCAACCACGATCGAGGAATCGGCGAGGTTGAAGATCGGAAAGACATGGCCGTCGCTGGCGAACACCGAGATCCAGTCGACGACATGCCCCTTGCCCGGAGCCGGCGCTCGGAAGAACCGGTCGATCAGGTTGCCGAGCGCGCCGCCGAGCACCAGGCCGAGGGACACCGCCCA
>JBDSAN010000127.1:0-2949 GCA_039922115.1 Jatrophihabitantaceae bacterium | reverse complement strand
CAGCACGATCGTGCGGCCATCGGCCAGCCTGCGCAATGATTGGTACACGGCCAGCTCTGCACGGGCATCCAGCGGGGCGGTCGGCTCGTCGCAGATCAGCACCGGGGCATCGCGAAACAGCGCTCTGGCGATCGCGAGCCGCTGCCACTGGCCACCGGACAGCTCGTGGCCGCGCCGGAACTCCTTGGACAGCAGGGTCTGCCAGCCGTCCGGCAGGCCGGCGATCACCTCATCGGCCCGGGCCTGCCTGGCCGACCAGCGCAGCGCCTCATCGTCCGGATCGATCCGGTCATGCCGGCCCAGCCGGACGTTGGTCCGGGCCGAATGCGGCCAGCGCAGCGGATGCTGGGACACCACCACCACCCGATCGGCCACTGCCGCTGGGTTGAACTCGTCCAGCGCCCGGCCGTCCCAGCGGATCTGGCCGGCGGTCGGCTGGTACAGCCCGGCGAGCAGCTTGGCCAGCGTGCTCTTGCCCGATCCGTTCTCACCGACCAGCGCCACGGTATGGCCGGCCTCGATGCTCAGGCTGATCTCGGCCAGCGCCATCCGCTCGCTGCCGGGATAGCTGAAGCTCACCCGGTCGAGGTCGATATGGGTCGGGTCGGCCAGTACCGGCAACCCGGTGCCGGCCGGCGTTCGAGCAGCGGCCTCGGCCATGAACTCCACCAGATCCTGCACGTAGAGGCCGCGCTCGAACAGCTGGTTGGCTGCCATTACCAGTTGCTTGAGCGAGGCGCTGGCGGCCCGGATCGCGATAGCGGCCCCGCCGGCAACCGCCAGCGGGATCCAGCCGGCGTGCAGCAGCACGCCGAGCGCGACGAAGGTGACCGCGGTGCCCAGCGCCGCGAGCGAGCGGCCGAGCGCGCGCACTCTGGCCTGCGAAGTTTCGGCGGCAACCTCGCTGTCGTGCAGCGCCTGCGCCACCGTCCGGTACTCAGCCAGGACGAACGGCTGGGCCTGATAGGCACGGATCTCGGCCGCGGCTTCCCGAGTGGTACCGAGCGTGTCCAGCATCCCGATCCGGCGCAGCGCGCTGATCATCCGGCGACGTGCCTGATAGCCCAGCCGCGCCGAGCTGAGCACCGCCCACGCTTCGGGCAGCACGCCGAGGCAGAGCACGGCCAGCAACAGCGGGTGCAGCACCAGCAGCGCCGCGGCCGCTGCCAGCACCGAGCAGAACGCGCCGATCAGCTCGATCAGGCTGCTGACGGCGCGGTCCAGCGAGACCAGGCCCCGGTCGCGGGCCCGGTGCAGCCGGTCGTAGAAGCTGTCCTCGTCATAGGCAGCCAGCTCGACCCCGATCGCCGCGGCCACCAACTCGGTAGCCGACAACTGGCGAATAGCCGGTTCCAGCCGTGCCTGGCCGAGCGCCACCACGGTGTCCAGGCCGCCCCGCGCCGCATAGATCGCTGCCACCACCAGCAGCGTCGGGACGGCGGCGACGACCCGGGCCGAGGTCGGGCCGGCGGCGAGCAGCCGGTCCAGGACCTGGGTGGTGGCCAGCAACCCGAAGGCGGCCGCCAGCCCGGACAGCAACTGGACGCCGAGCACGATCAGCGCTGGCGCCGGGGCAGCCCGCCACACCGTGCGCAGGATCGGTCGAAGCGTGCTCGGCAACAGGCACAACAGCGCCAGCAGGCCGCGGGGATGCTCGGTCGAGTCCTCGACCGTCCAGTACGGCAGCGCGACGTCGTCGGCCGGAGCGGGCTCCATCAGCGCAGCACCAGCGCCGAGGGCAGCTCGCAGCCGGCGTGCATCCGCAGCAGCTGGTAGGCGATACCGCCGACGCCCGGTAACAGGCCGGGCGCCAGCGCGTCCCGGGCCAGGCCGCTGGTCGGCCGGTACTTCTCCACGCTGCCGACCAGGTAGGCCTGCAGCTCCAGCTGGTCGAAGCCGGCCGGAGCCAGCCCGAGCGCATCGGCCGCGGCCAGCAGTTCCCAGCTGCCGAGGTCACCGTGGCACAGCGTGTGGTTGAGCCCGAAGCCGTGCCGCCAGGCCGCCTCGGCCGCTTGCCGCACCACCCGGGCGTGCGCGACCTGGTCGCCGAAGCCGCGCCGGAGCAGGTCAGCCCCGGCCAGGCCGATCCCGATCGAGCCGTGACACCAGGCGTGGGTGGCCGCTGATGCTTCCCGAAGGTCATGCCAGCCACCCAGCTCGGGGCGGAACAGGCTGCGCTCGAAGGCCAGCGCGGCTTCGGCCAGTTCGGCGTAGTCGGCCCGTCCGCTGGCCTGGCTCAGCCGCGCCATCGCCCAACCGATTCCGGTGGCGCCGTGCGCGAAACCGCCGAGGCCAGCGGGCCAGCGTGGTGACAGCCAGCACGCGGTGTCGCCCGTCCAGCGCGCCGACGCTGCCAGCTCGTCACCGATCGCGCAGGCCGATCGCAGCCAGCCGCTGTCACCGGACTGCTCGCTCAGCATCAGCAGCGCGACGATCGCGCCCGCCTTGCCGACCAGCAGGTCCGGCTCTTCGCTCGCCGCGACCGCCTCGGGCAGCAACCGCGCCGCCTCGCTGGCCTGCCGGTAACCCTCGCCGCCAGTCACACCCAACCGGTCCAGCCACAACCAGGTCCAGAGCTGGGACCCGATGCCGACGTAGAGGCCCGGTGCGTCCGGCCGGAACTTCATCGAGCTGTCCGCGCGGATCTGCCGGCCGCGTTCGGCGGCTCGGCGCATGGTGCTCACCGCCGCATCGAGCAGCTCGGGCAGGCCGGCAAGCTCGCCGACCCGGCCGGCAGCGACCTCCCGAAGGTAGCCAGCCAGCAGCAACGCCACCCCGGACGCGCCGGAGTAGCCGTCCAGGGTGAGCGGCTGTACCGACCAGCCGGTCACGTTGAACACCGGCGCTATCCAGGTGGCCGTGCCGTCCTGGCCGCGTACCGCGGCGGCCCTGAGCGTGCGCAGCACCGATTCGGCCAGCGCCGCGCGCCGGTCGTTCAGCACATCGGTG
>JBDSAN010000126.1:0-4985 GCA_039922115.1 Jatrophihabitantaceae bacterium | reverse complement strand
AGGCCGGCGAGCCGAAGAACACCAGGTCGCCGGGCTGCAGGTCGGCCTGGTTGACCGGGGTGCCGAGGCCCTGCTGGGTAGCCGCGTTGTGCGGCAGGCTCACCCCCGCAGCACCCCAAGCCCACATGGTCAGGCCGGAGCAGTCGAAGGAGTCCGGGCCGGCTGCGCCGTAGACGTAGGGCTTGCCGAGCTCGGCGCGGGCAGCGGCGATCGCGGCGGACGCTCCCTTGGAGGCACCCTTGGCAGCGGCGAACACCTGGCTGACCGCGGCAGGCGAGGGAGCCGCGACCGGGTTCAGGAAGGCGGCGCGGGCCTGCGCGGTCAGCGAGGCCAGCAGCGTCTTGTACTTGGCGACCTCGGCGTCCAGCGCGGTGCGGCGCTTGATCAGGTCGGCCTTCTTGGCCCGAGCCGAGGTGACCGCCGCCTGGGCCTTGGCGGTGGCGGTGTTCGCGGTGCTGATCGCGGTGGCGGCCATCGCAGCGACCTGGCTCTGGTGCTCGGTGAGCAGGTTCATCGTCTGCACTGTCTGCAGGTAGCCCTCGCCGGAGTTGCTGGCCAGCAGGGCGGCGGTCCGGCTGAACGAGGCGGCCTTGTACTGCGACGAGATCGAGATCGCCAGCGCTCGCTGGGCGTGTACGAGCTGCAGCTGCGCGACATCGGCGGCCTGGTTGTCGGCGGTAACCGCCTTCTGCGCGGCGGTGATGTCGATCTGCGCCTTGTTCAGCTGCTCAGCGAGCTGCTCGCTGCTCTTGGCCAGCGAGGACAGCTTGGCGTTGACCTGGGTGGTGGTTGTCGGAGTCGGCGATTGCGGGTGCGGAATGGCATGGGCCGCGAGCGGCGCAACCAACACCGCACTTGCCACAACAAACGTGCCGATCAGTGTGCGGCCGAGCCGCGTCGTTCGAGTTGACGCCACAGTTGGCGGAACTCCTCTTCCACTCGCCCGCCTACCGAGTTAGCTGTCGGGTTCGGGCTTGGAAGATTGCCCTACGGTGCAAAGCGTGCGGGAGCGGTGGACCGCGCCCCGTACTGCCCCGATTCACCCCAGAAAACATGGGTCCCCGGTTCGACCAGTCGCAACTCCGGAGCCAGGCTCCAGCGGTGTGACCGTGCGGTCGATTCGGCGGTGACCTGCAGTGCCCCCCGATCAGGGAGCGACATCCTGAAGGTCTCGGAAAGATTACGTGACAACGTGTCCCTTGGGCAATCACAGCGAGCCGTGTCGCTACCAAGTCCCCACAACATCGGACGCAAACAGCACGAATTCAGGCCATCGCGTCGCGCCGTGTGGGCTTGCGGTGAGCGGGCGGAGTGGCCGGTGGCCGATCGCTGGCCGAAAGCTTCGGAACCAGCCTGAGCGGGGGCAGCAGGCCGCCGGTAGCGAAGGCGTCCAGGGCAAGCTGTTCGGCGCTGTCCAGTTCCACCGAGCCCCCGCGCGGGCCGAGCAGGACGGCCACCACGCAGTCGCCGCAGTGGATATCGCGGGCCGCGCAGGTATCGCAGTCGATGAGCATGTCTGATTCCTCCGGAACGGATCGCCTCCGCCGGGTGCGTTCACCCGACCGATTCACCGTAGGAACACCCTCTGACAGTTTTGCCGGCGAACCCGGATCGACTCAGCCGTCGTAGCAGTTCAGGGCCGGTCAGGGCCGGTCAGGGCCTTTCCAGCCGGGCCAGCAGCACCCCGGCCGGCGTCGACCAAGCCCCGGCCACCCGTGCGCTGGCCGCCACCGCCTGGTCGGAGCTGGCCACCAGCACGGTCCGACCGGCCGGCTCGGCGCCCAGCAGTTGGCGGATCAAGTCGTCGGCCAGCTGCCCGTTCGAGCTGAACAGCACCCGTACCCCGCGCGGGGTGGGCAGGCTGGCCGCGGCACCGGGCGGGGCGGCGGTGCCGTCGAAAGCGACCGTTATCTCAGCACCGGTTCGGGCCGCCATCGGCCCGAGGGATGACACCAGCCGGGCTCGCTGGTCAGCCAGCGGCAGCGAGCCGTAGCCGGTCTTGGAAAGGTTGTAGCCGTCCACGATCAGGTGGACGTGGTTGCCGTCCAGCAGCCGATCGAGCAGGGAGCCGTCCACGGTCGAGGGACGGCCACCGGTCACCACCTCGCCGGCCGTGACCGAATCTGCCGGCCGGACCGACGGCTCGTTGAGATCAAGCTCACGGCGTAGGCCGCTGGCCGCGGCGCTGATCGTCTCCAGCAACACCCACAACCGCGCCTGGTCATGGTCGCGATCGGCGCGCGCTGCCCGCCGGTCGGCCTCCTGGCCGGCTTCCAGCGCGGCGATCCGGGCCCGGGCCCGGCGCAGCTCGACCGCATCGCCGGCTGAGCTCCGGTCAAGCTCAGCCTGCAACCGGTCCCGGTCTGCGCCGGCCTGCTCAGCCTCGCGCTGGGCCGTCCGCAACTCGCGCTGCGCCGAACGCAGCCGCCGGCGCAGCTGATCGAGCTCGGCTGCCTGGCTGGCCGCCGCCGCCTTCGCGCTCGATCTGGCCTGATCGCGCTCGCGCGCCACAGCCTGGTTGGCCTCGGTCAGCCGGTCCAGCTCCGCCCGCAGCCGGTCCAGGTCGAGCTCGGCGCCGCGCCGCTGATCCTGCTCGACCAGCCGATCGGTGAGGTCGGCGAGCAGGCTCGACCAGCCGGCCGGGCGCACCAGGTAGGCGATCACCGCAATATCCACCGGGTCAGCGGTGGCCGGCGGATTGCCCGCGCTGACCTGCTCGGCCAGTTCGGGCGACGATTCGCTGACCACCTCGGCGACCATTGCCCGAAAGCCCGGTTCCACCGCCAGCGCGGCCGCGATCTCCGACGCGCCGAGCCGCAACCTCTTGGCCGGCGTGAACCGCGCGAATCGCCTTATCGAACCGGGCAGTTCGGCAACCGGCCGGCGGCTCATCACGTCCGCGGCGATCGTCACCAGCTGCTGGCGCACCTGCGCCGGCAGCGGCCCGTCCGGCTCGTCCTCGACCACCGATTCCGCTCCACTCCGCTCGTTGCCCAGCTGCCCCGGCCCCGCCTGCGGACGCGAGGACCCGAGGAGCGAAGCCAGGTTCGCGTCTCGGCTGAACATTCTCGTCAGACCCCGAGGCTAGCGTCGCACGACGTGACCGTGATGAACCGAGACCAGCTCAGCTTCGACGCGCTGGACGAGCCGCTGAACGCGACCACCTTCGTCGTGGTGGACCTAGAAACCACCGGTGGCGCGGCTGGCACCGACAGCATCACCGAGATCGGCGCGGTGAAGGTGCGCGGTGGCGAGGTGCTCGGCGAGTTCGCCACCCTGGTCGATCCGGGCCAGGCGATCACCCCGTTCGTGACCGTGCTAACCGGCATCACCGATCAGATGGTCGCCCGTGCGCCGACGATGGCCTCGGTACTGCCCTCGTTTCTGGAATTCGCCAACGGAGCGGTGCTGGTCGCGCACAACGCCCCGTTCGACATCAGCTTTCTGAAGGCTGCCTGCACGGCCCAGGGCCGGGCCTGGCCCCGTCCGCCGGTGGTCGATACCGCGGTGCTGGCCCGCCGGGTGCTGACCCGCGACGAGGTGCCCAACTGCAAGCTGAGCACCCTGTCGATTTTCTTCCATACCCGCACCACACCGAACCACCGGGCGCTGGCCGACGCTCGCGCCACCGTCGACGTCCTACACGGCCTGATCGGCCGGCTCGGCCCGCTCGGGGTGCACTCGCTGCCGGAACTGCGCGCGTTCAGCGCCCAGGTCAGCGATGCCCAGCGGCGCAAGCGACACCTGGCCGATCCGCTGCCACACGCGCCCGGCGTCTACGTGTTCGCCGACAGCACCGGCGCCCCGCTCTACGTCGGCACCAGCAAGGATCTGCGCAGTCGCGTCCGGCAGTACTTCGTATCGTCAGAGACCCGCAGCCGGATGGGTGAGATGGTCGGCCTGGCCGAGTCGGTCTCGGCAATCGTCTGCGCGCACCCGCTAGAGGCACAGGTGCGCGAGCTGCGGATGATCAGCTCACTCAAGCCGAAGTACAACAAGCGATCCAAGAACAGCGACCGGACGATCTGGCTCAAGCTGACCCGCGAGGCCTTTCCCCGGTTGTCGGTGGTGCGCGATACCCGTGCCGATGGCGCGGCCTACTTCGGCCCGCTGCGCAGCTCACGGCAGGCCGAGCAGTTGCGCGATGCGATCCTGGACGCAGTGCCACTACGCCAGTGCACCGACCGGCTCAGCCCTGGCCGGCCGGTCCGCAACGCCTGCCTGCTTGCCGGCATCGATCGCTGCTCGGCGCCGTGCGAGGACCGGATCAGCCCGCCGGACTACAGCCAGCTCGCCGCGACCGTGATCGAGGCCTGGCAGGCAGACGTGTCCGCCCTGATCCGGCCGCTGCTGGCCAGGCTGGATTCGCTGTCGGCCAACCAGCGCTATGAAGAGGCAGCGAGCGTCCGGGATCGGGTGGCGACCCTGGTGCGAAGCTGCGCGCGCACCCAGACGCTGACCGCGCTCACCGGCATCGAGGAGCTGGTCGCGGCCCGTCCGGATGGCTCCGGCGGCTGGCAGCTTTCGGTGATCCGACACGGCCGGCTGGTCGGTGCGGCCGTCGCCGCCCGCGGGGTAGCGCCGATGCCGATCGTGGACTCGATGGTCGCGACCGCCGAGGTCGTCCTCGACACCGGCTGGGCCGGCCTGGCGCAGGTGGCCAGCGTGGAAGAAACCGAGTTACTGCTGCGCTGGCTGAATGAACCCGGCATCCGGCTGATCTCGACCAGCCAACCGTGGTGCTCGCCGGCGGCCGGCGCGGCCCGGTTGCGCAACTGGCTGGCCTCGGCCGAAGTCGCCCGGCACAAGGTGGATCCGTTCGCTGACCGGCGGCGGCTGCCGATGGCCCACCGGCCAGCCCGATCGCAACTGACCGGGTCGTAGGATCAGCCAATGATCACCACCATCGTCATGGTCAGCGTCGAGTCCCAGCGGATCCCCGAAGTTGCCCAGGCAATCGCCGACCTGGACGGGGTCAGCGAGGT
>JBDSAN010000125.1:0-8085 GCA_039922115.1 Jatrophihabitantaceae bacterium | reverse complement strand
GCGCCTCCACCGGCACCCGCTCGTCGATGCCGTGAAACAGCGCGGAGAAGTCCAGGTCCGGCGGCAGCAGCAGCGGCGAGAAACCAAAGTTGCGGATGCCGAGCTGGCTGAACGACTTGGCATCGGTACCACCGGACATCAGGTACGGCAGTGCCACCCCGGTCGGGTCCTCGGCCTTGAGCGCGTCGGCCATCGCGTCCACGATCGCGCCGTCGAAGCCGGTCTCGACCGCGACGTCGGCGGTGATCGTCTCGCGGGTGACGTGCTCGCCGATCAGCCGGTCGATGGTCTCGTACAGCTCGTCCTCGTAGCCGGGCAGGAACCGGCAGTCGATGGTCGCCTCGGCACTGGACGGGATCACGTTGGCCTTGTAGCCGGCCTGCAGCATGGTCGGGTTGGCGGTGTTGCGCAGGGTGGCGCCGATCATCCGGGCCATCCCGCCGAGGTGCTTGAGCGCCGGCTCCGGGTCGTCCGGGTCGATCGGCAGGCCGGTCACCTCAGCGATCGTGGTCAGGAACTGGCGCAGGGTGGGCGTGACGTGCACCGGAAACTCGTGCTCACCGATCCGGGTCACCGCGCGAGCGAGTTCGGTGACGGCATTGTTGTCGTGAATCATCGAACCGTGGCCGGGCCGGCCGGCAGCGCGCAGCCGCAACCAGCCGATGCCCTTCTCGGCGGTCTGGATCAGGTAGAGCCGCAGGTCGCCACCGACCGTGACCGAGAAGCCGCCAACCTCAGAGATTGCCTCGGTGCAGTCGGCGAAGTAGTCGGGGTGGTTGTCCACCAGCCAGTGCGCGCCGAACTTGCCGCCGGCCTCCTCATCGGCGACGAAGGCCAGCACGATGTCGCGCTCGGGTTGGACGCCGGTGCGCTGCCATTCCCGGATGACCGCCAGCGTCATCGCGTCCATGTCCTTCATATCGACCGCGCCGCGGCCCCAGAGGTAGCCGTCCTTGACCTCGCCGCCGAACGGGTCCACCGACCACTCGGAGGCGTCAGCCGGCACCACGTCCAGGTGGCCGTGAATGAGCAGCGGCGGCCGGTCCGGGTTGCTGCCGCTGATCCGGGCGATGGTCGAGGCGCGGCCCTTGTCCGATTCCAGGATGGTCGATTCGATGCCGACCTCGGCCAGCTTCTCGGCCACCCACTCAGCGGCCGGACGCTCCGGGTGGGTCGGGTTGGAGGTGTTGATCCGGATCAGGTCGGACAGCAGTTCGACGACCTCATCGGTGGCTGGCTTCTCAGTGGCGGGGACCTGGGATTCTGACGTGTCGGTCATGAGTAGTTCCTACCAGTGCGCAGGTGACTCGGCCAGGTCGGCTAGACTCTTGCTTCGCACTCGTCCGGGTGGCGGAATGGCAGACGCGCTAGCTTGAGGTGCTAGTGCCCTTTATTGGGCGTGGGGGTTCAAGTCCCCCCTCGGACACTTTCCATAACCCCACGGTTGGCGGTTGATGCCAGCTTCGGCTCGGACGAGCCGGTTGCCTGGCTCGTAGGTCAGCGTGGTGCCGAGCTGGCGGTAGACCTCAGCTTTGTCCTCCGGGTCGGCGCTGGCGAGCACGGTGCTGATGTTGCCGAGGGCGTCGACAAGGGTTCGTATCTCCTCTTTGGTCATCCGGGGCTGTGCCTGCTTCGTTCGCCGGGCCGCGAGCGCTTGCGCTTTGTGGGCTTGGACGTCCGCGGTCCAGGCTGCGACCAGGCCTGGGTCGGCGCCGGCTTCCAGGGCCTCGCGGTAGCGGGCAAGTTTCGCGTCGCAATCGGCGATCGTGCGCGCGACAAAGCGGTCGTCGAACTCGGCGATGGGGTCGGGCTGGGATGCGAATAGTTGCTCGATGGTGGCGGCAAGGTGGTTCGGGGTGAAGGCCTGGGCGAGCCAATTGTCGAGGGCTGGCAGCACCTCGCGCTCGGCGAGGTAGACGTTGCGGGGATGCTCGACGGTGTTGGCGAGCGCGTACTCCTGCGGATAGCGGCACCGGTAGTAAGCCTCGTCGTGGTTCCACTGGCCTTGCATGCGGCGGGTGCAGCAACCGCAGTGCAGCATGCCGCGCAGCGCGTAGTGGTGGCGGACGCGGTGCCGTTCGCGGGTGGTGCTGCCGGTGCCGTGGGCTGCCAGGACTTGTTGGGCGTGGTCGAAGGTCTCAGAGTCGACGAGGGCTTCGTGGACCTGGTCGGCTGACCAGACCCACTTGTCCGGGGTGTTCCAGCGCATCTTGGTCTCATGCCCGAGGGCGACGTCCTCGACGTCGATCAGGACCTCGTCCTTGCGCTGCTTGTTCCAGACTTGGCGGCCGGTGTAGCGCGGATTGGACAGGATGACGCGCACGGCGCTCTTGGACCAGGCCGCCCCGCTGCGGTGACGGTTGCGGTTCGGATCGTGGGCCGACGGTGAGGCGATGCTGTCACGGGTGAGGGCCGCGGCGATCGAAAACATGCCCCGACCGGCCAGGTACTCGGTAAAGATTCGGGCGACGACCGGAGCGGATACCGGGTCTGGTTCGAGACGGTGCAGCCGCCGGCCGTCGGCCGCCTTGGCCGGGTGTGGATGCGGGCCGCCGTCTGCCAGCCGGTAGCCGTAGGGCGGCCGGCCGCCCAGGTAGCGGCCCTCGACCTGCGCTTGGGCGGACATGGCGGCCCGGACCCGGATCTTGATTCGGGTCCGCTCCCCCTTGCTCATGCCGCCGAACACCGACATGACCAGGTCGTGGGCTTCGGACTCCGGATCGATCGGTCCGCCGACCTCGGGTACCCAGAGTTGCACTCCGTAGTGGGCGAACACCGGAAAGGTGAGGCCGTACTGGTTGCCGTAGAACGCGCGCTGCGGCTCGCCGATCACCACCGCCTCGAAGCCACGGTCGGGATCCTTCAACTCTGCCAGCAGATCGGCTGCCTGCGGCCGGCGTTTCCAAGGGATCGACCGCGACTGCCCGATGTCGAAGAACTCCGCAACGATCTCACCGTGCCGCTCGGTCAAGGCACGGGCCCGGGCGAGCTGCCAGTTCCGCGATGCCTCGGGATCTTGCTGGTCCTCCGTGGATACCCGACCACAGAATGCGAACCGCATCAGGCCGCCCTCCCCTGCTCCTCGTCGCGTCCGGCCGCGCCGAACCCGCCTTGCACGACCACGTCCGGTTCATCCACCCATTGATCAGCCGCGGTGCGCAATAGCCGTAGCAAGGCGCAGGCGGCACCGGGCGTGAGGGCGGGTGGCCCGTCAGGAGTCACGACTTGCACCGGGCGCGGGGCTTCAGGCATCGCTCTGCTCGACCCGTGCCCTGTCATCGCGTCGTCCGCCGCGGCCTGACAACTCTCGCCAGCAAGCGATCGATCACGGTGATTTTCTGGGTAGCTCGGGTGCTCTCACATCACTGAACTCCGAGAATCAGCCCGCCCGGTGTCGGCCCGACCGCGAATTCTTATGAAATACCTAACTGAAGACTGCGCACTCAACCGCATCGCGACCCGCCGCCGCAGGTCGGATCCTGCCGCCCGCATACCTCGCCCGGCTGGCGAACTTCGACCCCGCGCTCTATCCGTCGATATGGCGCCGCACCTGCTCCCGCAGGATGGTGTTCTGCGCGACCGTTCTGGGCGATCTGATCGGTCAGTCATAGAGGTGTCGTCATGTCGTCCGAACAGCAGGTCGACCGCGTAACGGTTGGGTGCCCCGCCCACGAATCGACCTGTCACATTGGGAGCAACGATTACCGATGCAGTTATCGAGCGCCTCCGATTGACGGTTCGCATCACAGCCGCATCGGCCGCGTCAGGTCGCGTCACTGGAGTCTTCGGAACCGCCGGCGAGGCGGAGTAGCTCGCGAGTCTCGGCCTCGTGTCCCGGCCTGCCGACGTTGGCGAAAGGGTCGGCCCCAGCCGCAGGTAGATGCAAGCGGTAAGCGTCGTTGTTGAGGACGTGTCCGGGTCGGCCCGCGCGCTGAGAGGCCAGCAGGTCGTCGATCGTCTCCTCATCGACGCCAGCATCGGCGTACAGCTGCCGAGCCTGTTCGATGTCGGCCTCCGACGCCGGGAGGATTGTCGCCGCTGACTCGGCTTGAGACTTTGCTTCGACGTGCTCGCCGAGGCGCAGCTGCCATCCGATCTGGTGGACATGCTCGATCACGTCATGCAAAGACGGCTCGTCGTCAATCGTGGCCGGTGCCATCGCCTAACCGGACCTGGACACGTCGACGTAGAAGCCCCGTTGCTTGAACTTGTCGTGGCGTTGCGCCCACCGCCCGACTGCTCCGAGGTAGGTCGCGTTTGCCTCGGGGTCGGGCGGGTCGGCGGCGAACCAGTACAGCTCGTCGACGAGGAAGTCGTGGACAAGCTCGAGCTTCTGCTTGTGGTTTGCCCACAGCTCGTTCAATCGATCGTTGATGAACTGCTCGCCTTCGGGCGCGTACGCGATCTGAACTCGTCGCTGGTGGAGAGCGATCGCCTTGCCGGATTCCTCGAGAGCGAGGATCACCAGAGACCTCGACAGGGCGACATTGTCGGCCTCCAGTACGGCGAGTGCGGCGGTCAGCAGCCGGTCGGCGTTGGATAGCAGCGCGTCCTGCAGCTCGACGACTTGAGTTCCGGTGAGGTCCGGTAACTGTCGCACCGGTCGGGCGCGGTGCTGTGTCACGTCGTCATTCGATCACGGCCGTACGTCGAAGGCGGAGCGTTGCTCGGCGGCCGGCGCGCGTCGTGACGTCCACGAGATGCGAGTCTCGGACCACGTGCTGTCGGGATCGACCATGAGAATGGTGTGCGTGATAGATAATCTGTCCGCGTTGGCGCTCCCATGGGTGTTCAGCCAGTCGCATCCTCTGACGGCCTCGAATCTCATCTCTGAGCTGAAGACGCGGGACGTCTCGCTGGATTCTCCGACGTTGCGTGAGCTGTACCGGCGTGGTGATCTACAGCCGCTGGCGGAGATTACGACGCGGTCAGCGCGTCCTGGGATCGTGATCTCTGACGTCCCGGCGGCGCGCGGCAGCCTTCAGGCTGAGCTCCGGATCGCACTCGCATCGGGGCGCATTCGAGATCCAGCAACGGACGATTTCCGTCCTCGGTTGAGGTTCAATGACAGGACGCTCAGTGATCCTCCCCGTTGGATGAACGGCCTGATTTACAGCCGCTGGCAACTACTCGCGGCTCCCGAACTACGCCGGCGACTGCCGTTTCGTCGCGTCTTCGGTCCCTACGAACGCCGCCGGGTGACCCTGCCACCGCTGGACGAATGGACCCGACCGCCCGCCGACCGCCTCGCGGGGTGGGTTCCTGTGCTTGCAGCGCTCGAGGCCCGCTACCTTCCGACCGTAGACCCAGAGTGGCTGCGGCTGACCAACGTTGAGGTCGAAGAATGGAACGAGTTCCGCACCTACTACGACCCCGTAGCCATGCTGGCCACCCTCCAGGTGAGGCCGGGCGACGTGCAGGCGTTCGCCGATTGGCTGCTCCATCGCGCCCGCACTCTTGATCCGACCGGTGATTGGTCGCGCTTGATCCGACGCGCTCCCGATCGCGGCTGGAAGACCCTCACCGGCGACGCTCTCATCGCGCTCGACCACCGCCTCGCCGCCGAGATCCTCCTGCTTTCTACGAAGACCTCGCGCAACGCAACGCCGCGCCACCACTGCCGGACCTACCTCGGATTGCCTGGCACCCGCTGTTCGAGCGGATCTCAGACCACAACGACGAGGAGCTCGACAGCCTGCTGGCCCACCTCGGGGTATCCCCGCACCCCGGCGTCGTGCTCGTCGTCGAGGGAGAAACCGAAGAGCTGCTGGTCCCCCGAGTGTTCGATCATCTCGACCTTCGCCACAGCCCTGATCTGGTCCGAGTGCTGTGCGTGCGCGGCGCTGACACCGAACTGCCGCTCGTCGCCGCAGCAACAGTGGCACCACTACTTGGCCAACGACGAGGCGACAGCTACGACATGATCCGACCCCCGACCCGGCTCGTCATTGCCGTCGACCAGGACCAGGGCTGGGACAGCCCAGCAAAAGTCGAACGCAAGCGCACCACCATCCTCAACGCCATCCGAAAAGTGATCGCCGCCCAGGGCGCGACAGTGTCCGACGAGAACCTTGAGACGTTCGTGATCGTCAAGCAATGGCCAGCCAAGTGCTTCGAATTCGCCCACTTCGACGACGCCGAACTCGCCACCGGGCTCCGGCGTATCAACCCCACATGCGGCGGACTCAGCCAGGGCGCCTTGGTCGCACGCATCGCCGAGATCCGCGGCCGAGGCCTCGACCTGAAGAAAGTCTGGGATCACAACTGGTCACCACAACCCTCGAAGGTCGCCCTCGCAGAAGCACTCTGGCCCACACTCAAGACGAAGATCGACGACGCCCGCTGGAGCGAAACTAAGCCCATCCCGGAAGTAGCCAACGTCGTCCACGAGGCATACCTGCTCGCTCAGCAGTCCAACATAGGGACGTTCGTCATCCCGGCCGCCGACTCAACAACCACGGAGGACACACCGCCGGCTTAGCTCTCGTCCGCTGCCCGCCAAAGAAAGTCAGAATGCAACCCGGCCAGCGTCGTCGCGCCCAGGATCGAACCAGCATCGGTGAAGGCCGCGTCGCAGCGCTCGATCACCTCCGTCGCCATGGCAGCCGTGAGCTGCTGGACTTCTGACCCGGCCGCCACGAACTGGTGGAGCCGCTCCCGCGCTTGTGCGTCATCGTGGACGAGATAGTTCCGCCAGCGACTCAACCAGCGCAAGCTTTCGACCGTCGTAGCGTCAAGATCGCGTGCGCCCGGGCCGCAGATCGCCCGCGGTGCAGCCTGCCAACGGGCGACCCAACCACCCTGCGATGGATCGATCCCGGCGAGCCGGTAGGCGGCGTGTATCCACCCTTCGCACGCCGCTTGAGCTAGCACGATCGTTTCGACAGCGGCGTCTACCTCCCTGAGGCGTCGTTCGCTACGTCCAGTCGATTGGTGCTCGTCAGCTCGAGCTCGTGCCTGGTGGGCTGTCGCGCAAGCCCGACGGTAGATCATGACCGCGGGCACGAAGTTAGTCGCGGAGCTTGAGTTCACCACAGGCATAGTCAACGGCATTCAAGCGGCCCGCGCGATCACCGCCGCGGGATCACACGTTGAGGGGAGAAGGTCGCCTCGTCGGCATCCTCGTTCACCCCGCGACCCGATGGCGGCGACGGAGACAGCCCGCGCCTCGATACCAAGTCTGCGGCGCGTGAGCCTTCGCGCAGGATATGAGAGCACGTTGGCCCCGGTTTGCGGGCCGCGACCCACCGTCGAAGACTGCCTCGGCACCCTCCACGCGCAGCGCGCGATCCTGTGGTCGACGCGACGTCGGCTCGCTTTTCACCCACGCATCGGCGAATATCGCCGATCATCTTGATGCCGCGCGCGACGCGTCGGTACCCCAGAGGCCGGCGCAGTAGTAGCAGTCGGCTGGGGGCTCGTCACCGTTGCGGCGCAGCACGCTGAGGTGGCCGTAGTAGGTGAGTTCCCGGACAACGGGGCGCATTCCGGTGATCAAAGCTATGTACTCAGTAATGGCCAGCGAGGCGACCATTCCGTTGACGGATACGACCATGGGACCGGTGCGCTTGAGCGCCGTGCGGCGGATGCCGTAGATCCGTTCGTGGGCGGCGGCTTGTTCGTCGGTCATGTTCGCTTGGGCGAGCGCGGTCAGGTCCAGAACGCCAGTGCAGACGAGGCAGCCGCGGCCAGTGGCGCAGACGACGCGTCCGCCAAAGGACATCGGGGTCGTGTTCGGGTCGACGTCGGTGGCGAGGTCGATGAGGGGTATGGCGAGCGCGGAACAGATTCGAGTCAGTTCCAGCCGGGCGAAGTCGTTGTCGACACAGCCGAAGACGACGGCGACGCGGCGCACGGCGTCGTAGGCGGCGGGGTCGTCGAGCTTGGTCGGCACGGTGGTGATCTGGGCCGTGGGGTTGATGGCGAGTAGCCGGCGACGCGCGGAGTCCACCTTGAGCGTGGCCGCGGCTACGTCGGCGTCGTCGGCGGTGACGACCCGGTTCAGGCTGGAGTCGGTCACGTGGTCGTGGTCGATGAGCGCGAATGAGCGGGTGCCGAGGTGGCCTAGCTGCTGGATGACGTGTG
>JBDSAN010000124.1:0-12665 GCA_039922115.1 Jatrophihabitantaceae bacterium | reverse complement strand
GCAGCGCGCCACCCACCCACCGCCGCACCCCGACCGTCAGCCACACCCAGCAGCTGCCCGACCGTGCTGACCACGACCGGATCGGCCACCTTCACCGGCACCCCCTGCGCCGCACAGTTGGCCCGCGTCCACTGCTCACCTCCTCATCGGTGAAGGTCTGACCGTCTGCCATGTCAGGCCCACTGCGCCCAGATCGCCGGACCGCCCTGCCAGTCCGGCACATCAGCCGATGACCACTGCCGGACCGGGGCCGCGCCGACCCGCTGCGACGCCTCACCGATCACGGCATCGGGGTTGCAACCAGTAATCCGCACGACTGTCGGCTGGAACCCTTGGGCGAGGTCGTAGCGGTGCAGGCCTTGCACCCGGTTCGGGTCAGCGAAGGACTTCGCGACGTACTTGGACAGGTAGCCGGCGACCTTACGTGCCTCACCCAGAGTGCCCGAGCCGACCGGCAGGTCACCGATCACCTTGATATGCACGAACCCGTGCGGCCAGGACGCCGCGATCAGCGAACGCGGGATGAACCGGCCGACCGCGAAATGCAGATGCAGACCATGCCCGGTCTTGTGCCACTCCGGCACCCACGCATACGCCACCGGCTTGCCGTCCAACTCGGTCCGCAGCGCGCGGAAGACGCCCCCACATGCGCACGGACCTCACGCTGATCATGACAACCCGCGCCCCGATAGGTGAGAGTGCCGAGCCGGTTGAGCCGGTTCGCCGCGCAGTAGCGACGCAGTTTCCCCTTCGCCCGTCGAGCAGCCTCCACCCGAGCACGTTCCGGATCACGCGCCTGACCCTTGACCCCACCACCGCGTGAATAAGGCCGAGACGGGATGAACGCCCCACCCGCCTCACGAGCATCCGGGTAGAACGACAACGACCAGCACGCCGAGATAGGGCGGGTCAGCAAAGCATGAACGGGATCGACCGGTGACACGAGACTCTCCGAGCAAGACGCAGCGACAGAAGCTCGATCACTTCTGCCGCGCCCTCGAAGACGAAGCCGTTCCCTGGCCCTCAGTAGTTAGTTAGCCGTGCGTCAGCCTGCCCTTGGGCGGTCCCAGCCATGAGACCCGGACCGTTCGAGCGGCCCGCGCACTTCTATGTAGTTGACCGCGGCTGATCGACGACCGGGAGCCGAAAGAATGACACGGCTGTAAGCATCCGGTCAAGTATTCGAGCTAGCGAAGCGGGCGGGGCCGCGTGACGTCGCGCTCCAGCTCCTCAGCCTGCCCGGCCGCGACGAGCAACGCGGCAGCGAGCTGCCGGGCGGTACCCGATGCCATGACGGCGACGAATCTGCCGTCTATGTTGGGTGGTTCGCTGATCACCCTGACCAAGCGTGGTGTGTCGGGCCGTGACCACAGTGCAGCCAGATCCACGGTGATGTCCACGCACTTGCCCTGCTCGGTCTCAGCAACCGCCTGCCGTGCGATCGGCCGGGACACGCAGTACAGGCCGTGCCCGATCCGGTCAGGGTTCAGGTCGCAGAACGTGGCATGCGCGCGAGACATGGCTGGCCTTCCGTAGACGATCCGGTGCCACCTCAGAATAGTCAACGAACCTGTACTGCGGTCAAGGTTTGTTGACCACAGAGTTGAACGCGTGACCCGCCAACCCCCGGAACCCAACCACCAAGCACTCCGCCATGAACTATCGAGGCTGCGGGCCGAACGCGGCTACACCTACGACAAGCTCGCCGAGCGCACCGGCCTATCCCGCACCGTGCTCATCAACCTCGAAACCGGCAACACCCGAGGATCACTCGACACCTGGCACCGAGTCGCCCACGCCCTCGACGTCCCACTCGGCAGCCTCATTGACCAGCTCTGCCGAGGACACAAACCACCCGGCTAAGACGTCGCCCACCTGTGGACGGCCGAGCTAACCACAGGCTCGCCCGCCCACACCTGGACGACAGGACCCCTGCCAGCCCGCTCCGAGTTATGTTGCTATTTCAAGTCAAGAGACGGGCGGCGTGTACTTGGACCAGTCTGCCAATGGGTTGCCGGGGCTGCTCAACCATCTCCAGTCCGCACTCCGCAGCTCGAATCGCTTCACCTCGTCCGGTGGAAATCCGAGGCGGCGAAGCAACACAGATTGAAAAATGTGTGCCAAGGTCTTTGTAGCCCAGAACAATTCTATCTCAGAGAAATCCTCACCGATCGCGCCTTCGTGTGCGAGTTTGTTTCGGGTGTTCACGACCTTGCGGTTGAAGCTCTTATAGGAGGCAACAAGTGGAGCCACGGGCTCACCTGCATCGGCAAGCAATGCGTCAAGCCTCTGCTTGAGCGTACGTTCGTTTGCGTGTCGCAATCGCATCTCAATAAATTTCCATTGCTCCTCAGAAAGTGCCATTTCTATATTTTTAAGTACCTCTTGAAATTCTGTTTCACTCATGTGCGTGCCGCCGACCGCTGCTCGGTGCCACGATTCCATCGCCCGAACGATCCGACTGAACTCCTCTTCGGCATACAAGAAGGGTGTGATACTTCGTGCGAAGAAGTCGAGGAAGGATTCGCGTGAAGCGCTGACCAACTGAAACCATGCTGGGATCACTTCATCGAAACGTTGCTCAACCTCTGAGAACTGCAGTAGATGTTCGCCTACCCATCGGGCGCGAGGTTTCGGAGCCGCATCTGCCCATGCCGTCAGGAAGAAGTCGGCGTTCTGTAGGCCATCGGGCTGATTCAGGTCGCCTACGAAGCCTTTAAGACTCGTTAGACGGTCAGGGCTCCCCAATACGAAAGTAGTGAATAGGAGTACAGGTGTCACAAGGCGAGCCCAAGCCTCATCGTTCGTCATTGGCTCGAATGAGCGTAACTCGAACGTGGGAACGACTCTGATCTGAGCGCTTTGGCCGCCGAATGAGGATGACTCCGACCACCAGATAGTTAGGGTCCCTAGTTCTGGAACTTCCGCAGAGACTGCTTGGGGAATCTCCACCTTGAGAACAATTGATCCATCATCCCCATAGCTGGACTCCGGTCGAGGCTTATTAACCCAGAGACCGAGGTTTGCAGTTTGCAAGCTAAATGTGTCGAAGCGCTGCTTTGATCCAAGCGCAGCGTGGAAGCCGGTAAAGATCTCAAAGCACGTCCAGGATTCTCTTGTAATTGTTTCTTCGCCGCTTTTCGTGTCACGACTTACCGATCGGCCGCGATATTGAGCTTCGCCAATGGTAACAGCCTTGCCAGCACTATTGCCGTGGATAATCACCGGCTGGGCAGGCGCTGCTTCGCCGAGGAATCCGCCATCGAGTTCGAGGCTGCCACCTCTTCCGTGGATGATTTCCAACGTGCCGCCGATCCTGTTTTCCGGGTCTTCTGGGCGCCACCAGAGCCCCCTAAGTGGAAGTGGCGTAGTCCCGGCGCTGGCTGTATCGAGTGCAATATCGGTCATAGGTCGATCATCGTTGCAAGAGAAACTTCTCGCAGGGGGCTACTTAGGGACTAGCAACGTCGTTGAGGTTGGTTGGGCCGCCTTCTCGCCAGGGAATGATGTGGTGTTTCTCGGTCCACTCGGGTGGATCAGTGCAGCCGGGGAACGCGCAGCCTTTGTCTCTGGCGATCAACGCCGTCGTCTGTGTTCGGGTGGCTAACGCCGATCAGGTTCGACGCCTGATCCAGTAGAAGCAGACGCCGGCCAGCGCCAGCGCGGCGGCGAGGAAGATGCCGGTTTCCAAGCCTGAAAGATCCAGTAGCGGGACGCGGGTTGGTAGCTCACCGCGCCGTGATACGTCGAGCTGAGCTTGGCCACGCAGTTGAGGAACGCGTCCTTTCCTGCAAGGACGGGGGCAGGGACGGCCTTGACGTTGCCACCGGGCGTCGGCCCGGCGAAGGGATCGGTCAGGCTAGGGCAGGCCGCGGCGACGGCCTGGGACGTGATGCCGTGGCCAGCGCTGTCGACGATCTTGCTGGAATACACCCAGGCATTCGGGATATCCGTGCCGGCGAACAGGGTGGGTGGTCCGTTGTTGGTCTGGCCGAAGCCTTGTACGACCGAGTCAAGCGGCACGTTGTACTGGACCGGCGGTACCAGATGCCGGCGGACCAGGTAGGTGAAGGCCAGCCGCACCCCGAGATAGCCGACCAGGGTGGTGGCCATCGCCGGCAGCGTTCGCCTGATCAGGATTCCGGCGGCAACACCGAGCACGAAGCCGAAAGCGGCATAGCCGAGCGGGACGATGTTGCGTTCGCCGAACAGGCCGGTATCGAAGCGGTTGTGCTCGAAAGTATCGAGGGGTTTGGACCACCAGGTCACCATGAGGCTCAGCAGGCCGGTCGCGATCACGCTGGCGGCGCCCACGATAGCGAGCTTGGTGGCGAGCCAGCGGGCCCGGCTGACGCTCTGTGTCCAGACCAGCCGGTGTGTTCCTTGCTCGAACTCGCGGCTGATCAGCGGCGCGCCCCAGAATGCTCCGATTAGGCCCGGCACCGCGATCAGCACGGTGCCGAACAGCTCTAGCAGCTTGTCGACCTGGCCAATCTTGATGTTTATCTGCAAGCAGGTTCTCGATCCCGCACAGGCAGCCTGAGACCTGGCGTAATCGGCGTAAAGCTTGGCCAGGTGCGGTCCGGTGCTGCCGAGTAGCACCGCGACCAGCAGCAGCAGGCCAAGCGCGACCAGCGCTTGGGTGCGGAACTGGCGCAGGCTGAGCCGGATCATCGGACCACTCCGAGCCGAGCCTGCTGGCCACGATCGGTCGCGGCCCGTCGCAGGTAGCCGAGGACCAGATCCTCCAGCCCAACCGGCTCAACGGTCCAGGCCGGATCGAGGATCGGACGGTCAGTACGGATCAGGTAACTGCTCTGCCGGTCGGTATGGCTAGCTTCGATCACCTGCTGGTCATGCGGCAAACTGGCTTGGTCACGGCGCGGACCGATCAGCCGGTGGTGGCTGGCCAGCAGGTCGTCGACGTCACCGGCGAGTTGCACCTGAGCGTCGGTGAGCACGATGAGGTAGTCGCAGACCCGCTCCAGGTCGGCCACCAGGTGCGATGACAGCACCACGGTCAGTTCGTCCTCGGCGACGGCCCGCATCAATTGCTGCAGGAACTCATGCCGGGCCAGTGGGTCCAGGCTGGCCACCGGCTCGTCCAGCACCAGCAATTCTGGGCGCTTCGCGATCGCCAGCGTCAGCGCCAATTGGGCATGCTGGCCACCGGAAAGCCGGCCAGCCCGCTGCTTCAGGTCCAGGCCTAACTCGGCGATCCGCGCCGCCGCACCGGCCGCGTCCCAGCCCGGGTTCAGCCAGCCACCCAACCGCAGGTGATCGGCCACCGTCAGCGACGGGTACAGCGGGTTCTGCTGGGCGACGAAGCCGACCCTGCCCAGTTGGGCGGCGTCCTCGGCCGGGCGCGCGCCCAGCACGCTGATCCGGCCGGCGGATGGCTGCAGCAAGCCGACCGCGATGTGCAACAGGGTGGTCTTACCCGCCCCGTTCGGCCCGACCAGGCCCACCACCCGCTTCGCCGGCACCTCGAAGGTGCAGTCCCGCAACGCCCACCGCTGCCGATAGCGCTTGCCCAGGCCCTCGGCCGCGACGATGGCGGTCATGCGATGTTCTCAGCGTTCATCAGGCGAAACGTGTCCTGGAACAGGTCCTCAATGCCCTCATCATCCAGGCCGGCCAGCCGTGCCTTTTCCAGCCAGCGCCGCAGATCCCGTCGCAACGGTCCGTGCGCGGCGAGAGTGTCGTCGGTCAAAGTCTCCAGGACGAAGGTGCCGACGCCCGGACGGGCAGCCACCAGGCCGGCATGTTCGAGCTCGCGATAGGCCTTCAATACGGTGTTCGGATTGATCGCGAGCTGACCGGCAACTTCCTTGACGGTGGGAAGCTGGTCGCCGGCAACCAGCAGCCCCAGCCGAAGCGCGCGGCGAACCTGTTGCACCAATTGCTGATACGGCGACACCCCGGACCGGGTGCTCAGATGGAACTCGATCATGGCCACCTCACCATTGTGCTAGTTAGCTAGCACAATAGTGAGTTAGTCGCTCGCGTTCGTCAATAGCGCAGCTGGTGCCTAGTGGTGGAAGCTGGACGGGCCGCTGGTGGTGCCGGGCCGTGAGTCGGCGTTGAGCTGGTCCACACACGCCTGCAGGTCGCGCAGCAGGTTCTCGGCGAGGTCATGGCTGAAGCCGTTGCGGCAGACGATTCGCAGCACCGACAGGTCTTGCCGGTCAGCCGGGAACGAGTACGCCGGCACCTGCCAACCATGCTCGCGCAGGGCCCGGGATAGCGCGAAGACATCCCAACCGGCCACCTGATCGGTGGTGGTGAAGGCGAACACCGGCAGTTGATCACCCTTTGAGATAAGCGAGAACTCCGGCAGGGACGCGAGCTGTGAAGCCAGATAGGTGGCCACGTCCCGGCAGGACTGCTGTACCGCCCGCAACCCTTCAAAGCCCAGCCGGAAGAACGTGTAGTACTGGGCCACCACCTCAGAGCCCGGCCGGGAGAAGTTCAGCGCGAAGGTCGGCATGTTGCCACCGAGGTAGTTCACATTGAAGACCAGCTCGTCCGGCAGCGCGGCGGCATCTCGCCACAACACCCAACCAACGCCGGGGTAAACCAGGCCGAACTTGTGCCCGGAGGTGTTGATCGAGGCCACCCGCGGCAGCCGGAAATCCCACACCAGCTCCTGGTCCAGGAACGGCGCGATCATCGCGCCAGAGGCACCGTCCACGTGGATCGGCACGTCCGGTCCACCACCGGCCGCCAGCGAATCCAGCGCAGCCGCGATCTCGGCGACCGGCTCGTAACTGCCGTCGAAGGTCGACCCCAGGATCGCCACCACCCCGATCGTGTCATCATCGCAGCGCGCGATTGCCTCGGCCGCATCGAGGTGAAACCGATCGCCGCTCATCGGCACGATCCGCGCATCCACGTCGAAGTACCGGCAGAACTTCTCCCAGCACACCTGGACGTTGGCGCCCATCACCAGGTTCGGCCGCCGGGCCGGCCCAGCCACCTCAACCTGCGCGACCCGAGCAGCCCATCGCTTGCGCAACGCCAAGCCGGCCAGCATGCAGGCCTCGCTGGAGCCGGTGGTCGAGCAGCCAGTGGCATCCTCCGGCGATGGGGCGTTCCACAGGTCAGCGAGGATCGCCACGCACCGCCGCTCCAGCTCGGCTGTCTGCGGGTACTCGTCCTTGTCGATCATGTTCTTGTCGACGCACTCGTCCATCAGCCGCCGGGCCTGCGGCTCCATCCAGGTGGTGACGAAGGTGGCCAGGTTCAGCCGGGCACTGCCGTCGAGCAGCAATTCGTCGCTGATCAGCTGGTAGGCGACCTCGGCCGGTATCGGATCCCGGGCCAGCCGGTGCTTCGGTGGCTCCAACCGCGATCCGAGCGCCGGATTGGCTTCGGTTACCAGCGGGTTGGAACTGCGCCCAGGCGTGACGATCTGCTGCGAACCACGATGCAAGGCCATGGCCACCACTATGCCCGGCCCCATGGCGTGGGCCGGATAGGGTTCGCGGATCGAGAGGGGATGCTTATGTGCCGGCTATTCGGCCTGCATGCCGGTTCGGTGGCCATCCCAGCCACCTTCTGGTTGCTGGACGCCCCGGACAGCCTGGCCGCGCAGAGCCATCGCAACCCGGACGGCGCCGGCATCGGCTCGTTCGACGCGGCCGGTAACCCGACCGTGGACAAGCAGCCGCTGGCCGCTTTCGCCGACCAGGAGTTCGTCACCGGCGCGCATGACCTGCTCGGCACGACCTTCGTCGCGCACGTCCGCTATGCCAGCACCGGAGCGCACACCACCGCGAACACGCACCCGTTCCTGCAGGCTGACCGGCTGTTCGCGCACAACGGCGTGGTGCAGGGGCTCGACCTGCTCGATGCTCGGCTTGCCTCCTACCGCCAAGCGCCGGCCGTGCTCGGCCAGACCGACTCGGAACGGGTGTTCGCCTTGATCACCGCCGAGATTGCCCGGCACGACGGTGACGTGCTGGCCGCAATCACCGCCGCGACCGGCTGGATCGCTGAGAACCTGCCGCTGTACGCGCTGAATTTCGTGCTGGCCAGCGCCGATCAGCTGTGGGTACTGCGCTACCCGGCCACCCATGAGCTGTACCTGCTGGAGCGCCCTGCTGGTGGCACCGGGACGGACCGGCAGCTTGATGCGGCCAGTCCGCGGATTCGCGCACGCTCGTCCGAACTGGCGGGCTCACCGGCGGTGGTGGTGGCCAGCGAGCCGATGGATGACGACCCCGGCTGGCGGCTGCTCGAATCGGGCCAGCTGCTGCTGATCGATCGGGACTTGTCGATCAGCAGTTGGCAGCCACTGCCCGCCGCGCCGCGCCACCTGCTGCGGCTGGACCAGCTTGACCCGAAGGCCGCCTCCTCGCAGCATCCGAGTGGTTAGTCTGCTTGCCATGGAAATGAACCCCAATCTGCTCGACTGGTTGCTTGATTCGGACCCGGCGCTGCGCTGGCAGGTCGAGCGTGACCTGGCCGGCGCGCCGCCGGCGACCTGGCAAGCGACCCGGGCCCGGATCGGCACCGAAGGCTTCGGTGCCCGGCTGCTCGCGTTGCAGGACCCGGACGGGCAGTGGGCCGGTGGCGCGTTCTTTCCCAAGGACCACGACTTCAACGGCCCCGAAGCGGCCGAGGGCGCCGGCCAACCGTGGACGGCGACCACCTGGACGCTGAACACCCTGCGCGACTGGGGCCTGGATGCTGCCCCGCTGGCCGGCACCGCCGAATTGCTGGAGGCCAACAGCCGCTGGGAGTACAACAACCTGCCGTACTGGGCTGGCGAGGTCGACTGCTGCATCAACTCCTACACGCTGGCCAGCGGCGCCTGGCTCGGTGCGGAGGTCACTGAGCTGGCCCAATGGTTCGTTGACCACCAACTGGCCGACGGCGGCTGGAACTGCGAATGGGTCGAGGGCTCGACCCGGGCATCGTTTCATTCCACGCTCAACTCGCTGAAGGGGCTGCTGTACTACGAGGCAGCGACCGGCGGCACCGACGCGCTGCGCGCGGCCCGTCGAGCCGGCCAGGAGTACCTGCTGGAACGCCGGTTGCTCCGAGCCCTGTCGAGCGGCGAGCTGGTCGGACCGTGGGCGACCCGGTTTGCCTACCCGTTCCGCTGGCTCTACAGCGCGCTGAACGCGGTCGATCACTTTCGGACGGCAGCGCTGCATGACGGCATCGGGCCCGACCCGCGACTGGCCGATGCGATCGAGGTGATCAGGGCTGCCCGCCAAGCCGATGGAACCTGGGTCCAGGAGCGCCGGCACCCCGGCCGGGTCTGGTTCGAGGTGGACGTGCCTGCCGGCGAAGCGTCGAAGTGGCTCACCTTCTACGGCAGCCGGGCACTTGGCTGGTGGGACGCGGCGGCCGGCGACTAACGCCAGGCTCGGGCCCTTCGGCGGTTGTCGGACGGCCGGCGCGGGTATGTACTACAGGGGTGGCCCCGTCCGAGCAGCATTTCGCGTTCCGGTTCGCTCCGTCCTATCGGCTGGCCGCGCTGCCGTACGGGATAACCGAGCACACCACGTCGATCACGGTGACCGCCGATGAGTTGCGGGTGCGGTTCGGGCTCTGGCGGGTGTGCACGCCGCTGGCCAACATCGGGCTGCTGCGGATCACCGGCCCGTACGCCTACCTCAAGACTGCCGGCCCGGCCCGGCTCGGCTTCACCGATCGCGGCTTGACCTTCGCCACCAACGGTGATCGCGGCGTCTGCCTGGAATTCGACGAACCGATCACCGGCATGGACCCGCTCGGGTTGATCAGGCATCCGAACCTGACGCTCACCCCGGCCGATTGCGTGGGGCTGGCCCGGGTACTCGAGGGGCTTCCTGCAGCCAGCCACTGAGACGCCGAAGCGGAGTTCTAACCGTGCCATTGCCCGATAAGACTCCACTCGCGGGCAACCTTAGGTGGACGCGGCATGATGGGCGCATGCAGATCCTGCGCACGCCTGACTCGCGCTTCGCCGCGCTGCCGGACTTCGACTACCCGCCGCACTATGCCGAGGTCGCCGATGGCGACGGTGGCCGGCTGCGGATGGCCTGGGTGGCCGACGGTCCCGCCGATGGTGAGGTGGTGCTCTGCCTGCACGGCGAGCCGAGTTGGTCGTTTCTGTATCGGAGGATGATGCCGGTGCTGGCCGGGGCCGGCCTGCGGGTGATCTGCCCGGACCTGATTGGATTCGGGCGCTCGGACAAGCCCACCGAACGCGCCGACCACAGCTATGCACGGCACGTCGAGTGGGTTCGCGAGCTGGCCTTCGACGTGCTCGACCTGCAGCGGGTGACGGTGGTCGGGCAGGACTGGGGCGGCTTGATCGGACTCCGGCTGGCTGCCGAACATCCCGACCGGATAAGCCGAATCGTGGCCGCGAACACCGGCCTGCCCACTGGTGATCACCCGATGCCGGCGATCTGGCACCAGTTCCGCGCGGCCATGCAGGACGCGCCGAGCATCGACATCGGCCGGTTCGTCCAGTCCGGCTGCCGGCAGCCGCTGGCACCGGCCGTCCGCGCCGGCTACGACGCCCCGTTCCCGGACGACAGCTACTGCGCCGGCCCGCGCGCGATGCCTGGCCTGGTGCCGATCACGCCGGACGGTCCGGCCTCGGCGGCCAACCGGGCTGCCTGGCAGCAGCTGACCAGCACGCATACCCCGACCCTGGTCGCATTCAGCGACGGCGACCCGATCACCGCGGACATGGCACCGATCCTGCGGCGGGCGCTACCGGGTGCGCAGGGTGTCGAGCACCCGGTGATTGCCGGCGCCGGCCACTTTCTGCAGGAGGACGCCGGCCCGCAACTTGCCGCTGAGATCGTGCAATTCCTCGCCCAGCGGCCGCTCGGGTAAGGCGGTTCAGGTGCTGGCCGGAGCGGCTTGTTCTGGGGCGGCCTGGTTAGCAGCAAGGTGCCTGCCCAGGAACGCCAGCGCCTGCGGGTAGGCATCGAGCTGATTGGCTCGCTTGGCCAGGCCGTGGCTCTCGTCCGGGTAGACCAGCAATGGGCATTCGGCACCGGACGCGCGCACCGCGGCCACCACCTGCTCGGCCTCCGACAGCGGCACCCGCGGATCGTTGACGCCATGAATCACCATCAACGCAGCGGTGATCCGGTCGATGATGTTCAGTGGCGAGGCGGCTTCCAACGCCTCGCGATCCTCCACTAACCGGCCGTACTCGCGCTCGCGGTAGGCCCGCCGGTAGGCCGAGGTGTTCTGCAGGAAGGTCACCAGCGAGGACACCCCGACGATGTCCACGCCGGCCGCCCACAACTCGGGGTAGTAGGCCAGCCCGGCCAGCACCATGTAGCCGCCGTAGGAGCCGCCGTAGAGCGCGATCCGGTGCTGATCGACGCCGATGCTCGGTAACCAGTCCCGCAACGCGACCAGGTCGGCCACCGAGTCCAGCCGCTTGTCCACGTCATCGAGGGAAACCCAGCGCCGGCCGTAGCCGGCCGAACCGCGCACGTTCGGCAGCACCACGGTGTGCCCGGCCAGCGCCAGCGCCGCCGCCACCGGGCTCCAGCTACGCACCGTTGCAGCCTCCGGGCCGCCGTGAATGATCATTACCGCCGAGCCGTCGGCGTTCGGCGGTCGGATCGCATAGGCCGGAATCTGCTCACCGTCCGGTGTCGGCACCAGATAGGACTCGGGATCGATCAGATCATCGATGAGCTTGTCCGGATTGCTAAAAGTGCAGCGCCGTACCTCATCATCGCCCTGCCACCGGTACACCTCCGGCGGCCGTACCGGCGATTCGAAGGTCAGCGCGAGGCTGGCCGAATCTGGTGCCCAGACTGGCTCGGCGCGCATGTTCGCCACGCCCCGCTGGGGCAGCGCGATCTCGCGTGAACCGTCCCCGGCCAGCGTCCGCAACTGCAACTCGTCGGTGCCGTCGCGAGTGCTGAGGACGGCCAGTTGGCTACCGTCCGGCGACGGCCAGCCAGCGACGTCGGCGGTGGGATCCTCGATCAGCACTGACCAGGTGCCGGTCGCCACGTCGAATCGACGCAGCGAGACAAACTCAGCACCGGCATCGGAGGATGCCAGCAGCGCTGAGGAATCCGGCAGCCACTGCACATTGGTCCAGTTGCCCGGCACGCTGGCGTCGGTGATCGGTTCGGCGCTGCCGGACTCGGTGTCGACCAGCAGCAGCTCGCTGGAGGCAGCCAGCAAGGTCAGCCGAGCAAGCACCACCCAGCGCCCGTCGGCCGAGACCGCGGCGTTGGAGAAGTAGCCGCCACCGTCCCAGAGCACCCGCTCGACACCGGTTGCCAGCTCGCGGGAAATGACGTCGAACTCGACCCCATCGCGGCGGTTGGTGCCGTACACGATGCGGCCGGGCTGCACATCGAACAGGCTGTGAATGTAGGCCGGATCGTGCACCAGCGGCTGCAGCTGGCCGGCCTCGGTCGACTCGGCTGCCTGACTCAGGCGCAGCAGCGACAGCTGGGCCCGCTCGGTGCCGCCGGTATCGGCCGACACCACGACGGCCCGCTCGCCCGGCAGGTAGCGACCCTGGCACGGCTCGCCGAGGCTGGTCAGCTGGTGCCAACTGCCATCGGGTGCCACCTCGTAGAGCTGGATCGAGCCGGTGTCGTCGTTGCCGACCAGCAGCCGGCCGGCCTCATCGACGTCGAACAGGATGCTGCGGCGCAGTTCGAGCAGGTCGA
>JBDSAN010000123.1:0-8292 GCA_039922115.1 Jatrophihabitantaceae bacterium | reverse complement strand
GGCATTGATGTGGTATTTGCGCTCGAGGTTGGTGATGTCAGCCTCTGCGCTGGTGGTGGTCGTGCTGGACGGGTAGCTGGTCAGCGCGCCGATCCGCGGGAAGTGCGTCCAGTTGCTGGACACGTCGATCGCGGTCGCGGCGGTGGACGAGCCTGCGGTGATCGAGACCAGGTAGCCGGTGAAGTCGGTGCTCGGCGGGGTGACCGTCCAGTTCACCGTGTTGGTGCCGTTGGCCGCGACGGTGGTGGCCACCGAACCGGTGCTGACGGTGGCGCCCAGGTGGCTGAGGGTGTAGCTGACGTTGCCCGACCACGAACCGGTGCCGGTCGACTCGTGCACCACCGCCGACACGGTCACTGCCGAACCCGGGGTGAAGCGGGCCTGGTCGACGTAGGCGTCGGTCAGCTGCGGGCTGCCGGCTGCCAGCGCGTCCGGGGCGGCCTGCAGCAGCGCGACACCGAGCGCTGCCACGCAACCGAGAATCAACAATCCAGCTCTGCTCTTACCGCGGACTCTGCGCATGGGGGCCTCTCAGCTATCGATGGACGGGGTTGGGGGTTCAGGCACAAGCACATCTCGACCGGCCGGCCCGGCCGTGGTTGGTTTCACGGCAGCGGGCTCGATCACGATCAGCTGCCAGAGCTGCGGGGCCGGCAGCTGCACGCACAGGTAGTCGCCATCCACACGCACCGGCAGCTCGATCAGTCGATCCTGGACGTCCGGGTCGGCGTAGCGGACCCGGGGCAACGCGCTACCCATTCGACGGATTCGCAGCTGCCCCGGGCCCGGGTCACCGGGCTGCTGGCGGGCTGAGTCCCAGCAGGTGTCGGATTGTCCGGTCAGGTTGATCAGGTGCACCAGATAGCGCTGGCCGGCAGCGATCACCCGCCGCCAGACGGTGCCGGGCACGGCCAGCGACTCGACCGGCGTCCCGGCGTAGCTGATGTCGACATCATCGTTGTAAGAACCGGCGAAACTGCCGGTGACCTCGGTCAGTTCCGGGTCGAACAGCAGCTCGCCGTGCGCGACCGCGAAGTCATACCAGCGGTGCAACAGGTCAGCCGTCGAGTCGGCCACCTGGTGATTGCGCACGTAGTACGGGTCAACCAGGATCCGATCCGCCTCACCGCACAGTAGGTGGCTGGCGCCGTGCGTGAACAGCGTCGCCATGGTCAGCCCGGTCGCGGTATCGGCCGCCTCCACCGTGATCTCGGCGCTGGTCACTCGGTCATAGACATGCTGATAGGCAGCGATCACCACCGGCTTGCCGGCCGCCTCATGCCGGGCCCGGGTCACCACCTGGGCCAGGTGCTCGTAGCCGACGTGTGGCGGCCACACCTCGATATAAACGGCATCCTGCGGCGCCGAGGCGCTGGCCCAGGTCGGAAAGTCGTTGACGTTGTTGAACACCAGCCGGGACTGCGGCAGCGCCTGCCGGACGCCGGCGATCATGCTGACGAAGCTGCTAGCCACGTCCACCAGCGTGCCGTCCGGACGGTGCGCACGCTTGGGATAGCCATATTGGTCAAGGTGAAAGCCGTCGAAACCGACCTGGTCGGTGGCCTCGGCCAGGTCCCCGGTGAAGTGATCCAGCCAGTCCGGCGCGGCCGGGTCGAGCACGAACAGAAAGTCGCCGAGCGCGTAGGACTGCCCGGATGCGGTAAGCAGCGCGTCGTGCTCCCACTTCGGCCATTCCTGCGGGCCGACCGCATAGACCGCGGCATAGCCGAGTGCATCAGCCCCGACCTGGTGGCAGACCTCGATCAGCTCGCGGACAGTGTCCAGCGAGACCGGCTGGCCCAGCGCGTCGTCATAGCGCTCGCCTCCGCCGAGCAGATCGGCGTGCCGGTAGGCCCAGTCATAGAACTGGACGCCGGTCAGGTGCAGCCGGCGCAGGTTGTCCTGCACCGCCTTCAGGTCCCGTCCCGGCCGGTAATCGACCACGAAGCCGTAGCGCAGCACCGATCGGGACTCTGCGACGACCTCGACCGCGGTCCGCGCGAGCACCCCGCCGGCCCGTAGCTCCACGCTGTAGCCACCCGCGGCCAGCGGGCCCAGCTCGATCACGCCGGCCTGGCTGACCTCGACCTCGCTGACGAGATCACCCAACCGGTACAGCGACAATCTCGCCGGTGCGCTCAGGTGGCGCACCTCGATACCCACCGGCTCGGCCGGCCGGTAGCTGGCGCGGGTGGGCAGCAGCAAGCTGGGCTGACTGACGGTCATCCCTTCACCGCGCCAGCGGTCAGACCTTGCACGAAGTAACGCTGGAACAGCAGGAACACCACGATGACAGGCACCACGGCAATGATCGAAGCGGCAAACACCAGTCCCCACAAGGTCGAGTTCTGTCCCTGGAACAAGGCGATCGCCAATGGCAGCGTCCGCTTGCCGGGTGAGTTGATGATGGTCAGGGCCCAGGCGAACTCATCCCAGCTCGCCAGAAAGGTGAAGATCGTTGCGGTGGCCAGCGCCGGCTTGGCCAGCGGCAGGATCAGCCGCCAATACCGGGTAATGGCCCCGGCACCGTCGACCTGCATCGCCTGTTCGAGTTCAACCGGGATTGCCTGGAAGAACCCGCGCAGCAGGAAGGTGTTCAGCGACAGCGACGAGCCGACGTAGAACACCACCAGCCCCGCCATCGAATCGATCAGGTGCAGGTACTTGGCCAGGATGAACTGCGGGATGATCAGCATCATCGCCGGGATCATCAGGCCGAGCAGCAGCAGCTTGAACAGCAATTCCCTGCCAGGAAAGGCGAATCTGGCGAAGGCGTAGGCCATCATCGAGCTCAGCAGCAGCGACAGCACGGTGGTGGCCACCGCGACCAGCAGCGAGTTGATGAAGTACTGGGCGAAGTTATCGGTACTCCAGGCCTCGTGATAGTTGCTCACGGTGGCCGGGTGCGGGATGAACTGGGGCGGGATGGTGAGGACGTAGGTCTGGCTCTTGAACGAGGTCGAGAGCATGTAGATGAACGGCAGCACCATGATCGCCGCGCCCACCGTCAACACCAGGTAGCGCCCCCCGTGCCGGGCCAGCCAGCCGGACCGGATCGTCGACCGCCGGGACGAGCTGCTAGTTGGCCGACCCTGCACCAGCGCGGTCATGCCAGCTCCTCCGAGTCGGTCCGGAACAGCCGGAGTTGGATCGCCGAGAGCACGAAGACCCCCACCGTGAGCAGCACCGCGATGGACGCGCCATAGCCGAAGTTCAGGTTCGTGAACGCCTGCTTATACATGTAGGTCAGCAGCACCTGGGTCGAATCGGCCGGGCCGCCATTGGTCATCAGGATGACCGAGATGAACACGTTGAAGCCGCCGATCACCAGCATCACGGTGACGAACACCCCGGCCGGCCAGATCGCCGGCATGGTGACTGCCCGAAACCGCTGCCAGCGGTTTGCCCCGTCCATCTCGGCTGATTCCAGCAATTCCTTGGAAACGCCCTGCAGCGCAGCCAGGAAGATCATCATCGACCAGCCGACGCCCTTCCAGACCCCCAGCGCCGAGATGGCCGCCATCCCGGTCCACCGGCCGGACAGCCACGAGGTGTTGTGACCGGTCAGGTGGGTGACGTCGTGCAGCATCCAGTTGACCAGGCCGCTGTCAGCGAACAGGTACTGGAACAGCAGCGAGACAACCACCCAACTGGTCACCACCGGCAGGTAGAACAGCACCCGGAACAGTGCCCGGCCAGGTGCCTTGTTGTTCAACATGGTTGCCACCAGCAGGCCGAGCACGATCTGTGGCGGGACGGTGAACAGCATGTAGACCGCGCTGTTGACCAGGCCACGCCAGAACACCGGATCGTGGTAGGCGGTGCGGTAGTTGGCCAGGCCGGTGAACTTGCTGCTGGCCCCGGCTACCACATTCCAGTCATAGAAGCTCATCTGGAATGCCTTGATCATCGGGTAGATGATCAGCGTCAGGAACAGCAGGAACCCCGGCGCCAGAAACAGGTAGGCGGTCAGGTTGGACCGGGTGCGCCGGCCGATCGGCCGGCGCACCCGAGCCGGGCCACTGGCCGCGGCGGGGGCCTGCGACTCAGTGGTTTCCAACACGGCAGTCATGTCTTCCTTCAGGTTGCGGCTGAATCAGGTGGACCTGCTGGCCAGCTAGCTACTAGCTGGTTTGGGTGAGCAGCGGGTCGATCGTCTTGGCCGCGTTGTCCAGCGCTTGCTGCACCGACTCGCTGCCCTGGAAGGCCTTGGTTAGCTCGTTGGACAGCGCGGTGTCGATGGCCGGCGCCTGCGGAACGGACGGCCGCGGGCGAGCGGTCTGCAACTGCTTGATGAACGGTGCGAACGCCGGGACGGTGGAAGCTTCCTGCGCATCGAGGGACTTGACCACCGACATCTGGCCGGTCTTGGCCATCGCGATCTGGTAATCAGCGGTCTGGGTGAACTCGATGAACTTCATCGCCTCGGCCTGGTGCTTGGACGCGGTGGTCATGTTGACGTCCTCGCCGCCGACCACCGAAACCGAGCCACCGGGACCGGCCGGCACCTGGGAGTAGACCGGCGCGAACTTCGGGTACTGGCCCTGCCAGATACCGGTCATCCACGGCCCGTCCAGGATGTTGGCGTAGGTGGCCTTGGGCAGGCCGTCCGAGGTCTGGGTGGCACCCTTGTTGCCGATGATCAGGTTCGGGATCGCGCCCTGCTTGTATAGGTCCACCAGCATCTGCACGCCGGCCACGCTGGCCGGGGAGTTCAGGTAACCGGTCGCCTTGGTCAGGTCCGGGCTGGTCACCTGGCCGCCGGCCGACCAGATCCACGGGTAGACGTTCCAGCCCTGCAGGCCGCTGTCGGCGAACACCGCGATCTTCTTGGCCGCTAGCTTGCTGGCATCGGACTTCAGCTCGTCGAAGCTGGCCGGCGGGGTGGAAATCCCTGCTTTGGAAAGGGCGTCCTTGTTGCTGATCAGCACCCGGGTGTTGGTGTCCAGCGGCAGGCCGTAGTAGTGGCCGTTGTACTTGTTGGTGGCCAGGCTGCCCGGGTAGTTGTCAGCGGAAAGCTTGTCGAAGTCGGCCATCTTGCCGTCCAGTTGGGCGAACACCTTCAGCGCCGCGAACTTGGGCACCCAGCCGATGTCGGAGCGAACCAGGTCAGGCAGCTCGCCGCCGGCCGCGCTGGTGGTGAGCTTCTGCAGCAGCGAGTCATACGGGATGTCGACGTAGTTGATCTTGATGTTCGGGTTGGCCTTCTCGAAGGCCGGGATGATGGACTGGCTCAGCGCATCGGTCTGGGTCTTGTTGCCACCGTTGCCGTAGGTTCCCCAGAAGGTAAGGGTCACCGGCTTCGCCGAGCTGGCATCACCGCTGTTACTGCTCTTCTTGGAGCTGGAACACCCGGTCAAGGCCAGCGCGGCAATGGCCGCCACGCTCAGCAGCTTGGTGGTCCTCCGCTGGGTCAAACGCAATGCCATGGTTTCTCCTGAGTGTGTGCGAACCGGAGGACAGCGGATCCACCGGGTGGTGCGGGTGTTCGAAACTGATGCGGACGTCTTGAGGGGCCGCCTCGGGTTAGGCGGGTACTTGATCAGAAAGCTTGCTCAGCGAGCGCAGCACGCCATGCCTCAACATGGTCGCCGCCGCGCCCCTGGCCCAGGTCTCATCCGGCAGCGGGCGGACCAGCACGGTGCAGTCTGCCGAGGTGGTAGAGAAGGCGTCCCGATCCAGCTCGGCACGCAGGGCATCGATGAACAGGTCAGAGGCAGTCATCCCCTCACCGGACAGGATCACCAGCGGCGGGTTGAGCAGGTTCAGCAGCGCCGCGATCGCCCGGCCTAGCGCGATGCCGGCTTGGGTGAAGACCTGCCGGGCATCCGGGTCACCGCCATGTGCCTGCGCGACCACCTGCGAGACCTTGGTGAACCGCCGCCCGACCGCCGCGGACATGGCGGCCGCGATCGCGGTATCGCCGACAACTGCCTCCAGGCAGCCACGCTTGCCGCAGTGACAAATCGGACCGTCCGGATCAACCACCATGTGGCCGAACTCGCCGGCAGCACCGCTTACCCCGCGCCAGAGCTGGCCGTCGAGGACCAGCGCGCAACCCACGCCGACCCCGATGGTGACCAGGGCGAAGCTGGAGAAGCTGCTGCCAGCCCCGAACCATTGCTCGGCCACCGCCAGGGTGTTCACGTCGTTCTCGATCACTACCGGCAGGCCCATCCGGTCCACTAGCAATTGCCGCAGTGCGACATCGTGCCAGCCGAGAAACGGCGATTCGACGACCACCCCAGTGGTGGCGTTGACGTGGCCGCCGAGTCCGACCCCGATCCCGAGCAGCCGGGAACGGTCCACCGGTGAGCGCTCCAGCAGGATGCCGGTCATCTCATCGATCGCGGCCACCACCCCGGCCGGCGAGGTGTCGAGGTACTTCATCCGGTGCGCCGACTGGACCTCGGCGTGCAGGTCGGCGACTACTCCGACAATCTCGCCGTCCATCAGCTTGATCCCGACGGCGTGGTGCCGGCCGGCGTCGACCTGCAACGGGATTTGCGGCCGGCCGGGCACCCCCGCCTCGCGAACGTTTTCGATCAGGTAGCCGTGGTGGATCATCGGCTTGACCAGCTTGGTCACCGAGGCTGCCGACAGGCCGGTCAGCTTGGCTGCGTCGCGCCGCGACAGCGGTCCCCTGGTCAGCACCGCCTCGAACAGCGCCCCCAGATGCTGCTCCCGGCTGCCGAACGGGCGGGCCGGACCGAGCTCGACCTCGGACAGCAGCCGGCCTTCGGCCGGTTCGCTGGCCAGGTGCGTCATCTGGTTAACCTTCCGTCGGTTGCCGGTCGCCTGCTGTCCGTTGTCGCTACGGACAGGTGCCTTAAGCGATCCAGGGACGGCGCGGAGCGTATGCCCGGTTGTTTTCGAACGTCAAGTAACTCGACCAGTCTGGTTTCCAACTTGTTACGTGAGTGCAGGGTTAGTTGGGAGAAACTTGGACCAATTGCTTGACGGCGTGAAGTAACTGGGACGAAACTTCGCTCTCGCGGCCCGCACGCGCCCGCTGTCCGAAAACCCGCACGACACTGCGCAACACACAACAGTCCGCACCCCCCGAAGTGGAGAACCGATGAAACACTCCCGGCTCGTGACCCGAGCCATCACTGCGCTGGCGCTGGTCGCCGGCTCCGCGACCGCGCTCGCAGTCAGCAACGTGCAGCCCGCGCACGCCGTGACGCCCACCCAGCCCAGCAGCGAGACCGCCCGCAGCCTGTACATGAACAACTGGGCGGACACGGTCGGACTCTGGATGGCGCCGCAGCTGGCCCAGACCGACTCCAACACCCAGTACGGGCCGCGACTGGCCGAACTGCACTACTCGCCCAGCGGCGCCAGCACCGCCTCGGCGGTCAACCAGATCAACGACTACACCGGTTTCTTCCGCGACGAGACGCACGGCGTGAAGTACGACCAGGTACACAACTTCGGATCGGCCACCGGCTACCTCGATTCCGGCGGCGTGTTGCGCTCGGACTACGGCCCGTACTCCGGTACCGCGACCAGCGTTTCTATCGGTCGCGACTACGCATTCGTCCCCAACCAGCACTTCATGGTGGTCCAATACCGGCTGAAGAACACCGGCGCGTCGGCGGTCACCATGAACGTGCTGGACGCGCTGCACCTGAACAACACCGGCTCGGCCGGCCAGAACGTCGTCGCCAGCTGGGACTCCACGCGCAATGCCGAGGTGGTGAACATGTCGGCCAGCGGCCAGTACCAGCTGGTGCTGGGCGCGCTCGGTGGCGCACCGACCGGCCACCAGGTCGGCGATGACACCAACTCGACGCTGACCTCACCGACCGTGGCGCCGTGGTACACCTTCGACAACAACGGCACATTGAGCAACAACAACAGCGTGACCGCGATGAACGTCGACGTCGCGATGAACAAGTCAGTGTCGGTTCCGGCCGGCACCACCGTCACCCAGTCTTTCTACCTTGCGATTGCTGCCACTTCGGCCAACGCGCTGGCTGCCGCCGATGTCGCTCGCGCCCAGACCGGCGACTACTGGATGACGAATACCACTACCGCGTATACCAATTGGCTCAACGCGGGCAAGCGAACCACCACCGGGTTCACCGACACCGGGCTGTCCACCGCTTATGACCGGGCCCTGATCGCGATCAAGCAGACCCAGAACCCGAGCCTGGGCACCATCCCGGCCGCCACCAACCCGATCGCCTACGGCTACAAGGTATGGGTACGCGATTCCGCGGTGTCGGCAATGGCCTTGGACAGCGCCGGCCATCACGCCGAAGCCGACAAGTACTACCGCTGGCTGGC
>JBDSAN010000122.1:0-4628 GCA_039922115.1 Jatrophihabitantaceae bacterium | reverse complement strand
AGAGCTCGATCTGGGCGATCGTCTGGTTGGAGAACGAGGCGCTCATGACGAACGACGGGTGCCCGGTAGCGTTGCCCAGGTTCAGCAGCCGGCCCTCGGACAGCACGATGATCGAGTGACCGTCCGGGAAGCGCCAGTCATGCACCTGCGGCTTGACCTCGGTCTTCTCGATGCCGGGAACCTTAGCCAGCCCGGCCATGTCCAACTCGTTGTCGAAGTGACCGATGTTGCCGACGATCGCGTTGTGCTTCATCTTGGCCATGTGCTCGGCCATGATGATGTCCTTGTTGCCAGTGGTGGTGACGAAGATGTCGGCCTTGGCCACCACGTCGTCGAGGGTGACGACCTCGAGGCCGTCCATCGCGGCTTGCAGCGCGCAGATCGGGTCGACCTCGGTGACGACCACGCGGGCGCCCTGGCCGCGCAGCGACTCGACGCTGCCCTTGCCGACGTCGCCGTAGCCGCAGACCACGGCCATCTTGCCGGCGATCATCACATCGGTGGCCCGGTTGATGCCGTCGATCAGCGAGTGCCGGCAGCCGTACTTGTTGTCGAACTTGGACTTGGTGACCGAGTCGTTGACGTTGATCGCCGGGAACAGCAGGGTGCCGGCCTTGGCGAACTCGTAGAGCCGGTGCACACCGGTGGTGGTCTCTTCAGTCACACCGATGATCGACTGCGACATCTTGGTGTACTTGCTCGGCGAGGTGGTCAGCGAGCGCCGCAGGGTCTCCAGGATGATCTTGTATTCCTCGGAGTCATTCTCATCGGCGGACGGGACGACGCCGGCAGCTTCGTACTCGACGCCCATGTGGATCAGCAGGGTGGCGTCGCCACCGTCATCGACGATCGAGTCCGGGCCGGTACCGTCCGGCCAGGTCAGCATCTGCTCGGTGCACCACCAGTACTCCTCCAGGCTCTCGCCCTTCCAGGCGAACACTGGGATGCCTGCCGGGCTGTCCGGGGTGCCGTTCGGGCCGACAACCACGGCAGCAGCCGCGTGATCCTGGGTGGAGAAGATGTTGCAGGACACCCAGCGGACGTCGGCGCCGAGCGCGGCCAGGGTCTCGATCAACACCGCGGTCTGGGTGGTCATGTGCAGCGAGCCGGCGACCTTCTTGCCGGCCAGTGGCTGGGCATCGCCGAATTCCTTGCGCAGGGCCATCAGGCCCGGCATCTCGTGCTCGGCAAGCTGGATCTCTTTGCGGCCATAGGCGGCCAGCGTCAGGTCAGCGACCTTGAAGTCGCTGACCGAGCCAGCGCTGTCTGGGGTCAGGGTCACGCTCACAGGAATTCCTCCGGTTGGGTGCGATTGCGGGTGGTCGTAGAAGCTTTCTTCGGTCTCGGTCATCACGAATTCCCAAGCCTCGCGGGGCTCGAGCAGCCGCTCGGCCGCCAGCCGCCGGTACAGCCCGGCCTCTGGCGAGGCGGGACCGCGGTGGACAGCTCCGAACCAGTCGTCGACCGCCCGGTAGAGCTCGAACTCGGTGCGCATCCGGAGTTCGAAGGCGATCTCGGCCAAGCCGATACCGTGGTCGTCGATCAGTTGCCGCAAGCTGCGCAGCCGATCGACCTGCCGGGCGCCGTAAAGCCGATGGCCACCCGGGGTCCGCAGTGTGGTGACGAGGCCCGCCTGCTCGATGTAGCGCAGCATCCGTTGCGACCATCCGGTCGCCTCGGCAGCCTGCTGCATCGTCATCGGCTTCATCGCGGGCAACTCTACCAGACTTGTGTCAGATTTCTCGTGAGCCTCGTTTGGACCTCGCTGAGCCTGCTGCCGGCGGCGGGGCGGCCAGCCGGCCTGGCTATAGTTGCCGGGTGAATTCAGAGCGCAGCAGCGGCGCGCAGCGCCCGGAATCATTGGTCTCAATCAGCCTACGGCGTGGCGGCACCGGCCGATGAGCGACAGCTTCCTGCACCCGATCCCGACCGGTTGGCGAGCAACGTCGGGCACGGTCGGAGGTCCGAACTACGACGAGTACGTCGACGATGCGGCGATCGCGGCGGCTATCGCGGCACGTCCGGACTCGGTGGTGGCCCTCGACCTGCCCGAGCACACCCCGGCCGCACGGCAGGCCGAGCTGGATTTTGCCGCCAGCCTGCCGCTGGCCGCCGCGCAGCTCAAGGCGATGAAGGACGCCGGGCTCTACGAGCCGGTCAGCAACGCGGTCTTCGCATACCAGATGCAAGAGGCTGACGGGCACCTGGTGCGGGCCCTGGTCGGCCTGGTGCGTTCGGCGGAGTTCTCCGACGCGCAGGACCAGCCCGGCCGGATCCTGCGCAACGAGGACGTCAACGCCGGCAAGGTCGCCGAGCGGCTGCAGCACATCGACGCGCTGGGTCACCTGCTCAGCTCGGTGCTGCTGATCCCGGCTCGCGAGCAGCAGGCCTACGACGAGCAGCTGCGGGCCGCCTTCGAGCAGTTGCCGGCCGAGCCGCTGGTCAGCGACACCGACGAGCGGGGCGTGCTGCACAGCCTGTGGCTCGTCGATGGCGAGCAGTTCGCGCCGATCCTGGACCGCAACGCCTTCCTGGTCGCCGACGGCAATCACCGCAGCCGGGCCGCGCAACGCTCCGGCTCGCCGTGGTGCCTGGTCACGGTGGCCTCGCCGACCGAGCTGCGGATCGAGTCCTACCACCGGCTGCTGCGGTTGCCCGAGCTCGCCCCGGCCGCGCTGGCCGATCGGATTTCGGCTGCTGGCATCGAGCTGACCGCGGTGGCGGCCGCGGCGGTAGCCGACACCACCGGCGACTACCTCTACCTCGGCGAGCCGGGCTGGTTCGCGCTGAACCTGCCGGCACCGGTCGGCGGGCAGCTGGTCGACGCGCTGCCGCACAGCGTGGTCGAGCGGCGGATTTTCGGCGACGCGCTGGGACTCGACCCGGCCGTCAAGCAGATCCAGTACGTCGGTGGCCAGGCCTCGCGCGACTACCTGGTCGATGAGGTGGATTCCGGCCGGGCCACCGCGGCGATCCTGCTGCGGCCGGTGACGATGGACGAGTTCACCGCGATCAACGCGGCCCGGCAGTACATGCCGCGCAAGAGCACCTGGTTCCTGCCCAAGGCCCGGGCCGGCCTGGTCATCGCCAGCACCAGCTAGCTCCGGCCGTCGCGGGCCGTTAGCGCGCGGCGCCGACCGAAGCCACGAACAGCCGGCCGGACGGCTCGGCGAGGCAGCTACCGGCACCGGCAGCTACGAAGGCGGCTTGCCACGGCGCCAACTCGGCCTGGTTGCCGGCCGGCTCCCCCAGCCGGACCGGAGCCTCGCCGGCCAGCACCAGGTAGGGACGCCGACCCGGCAACTCGGTCGGCTGCCGGCACACTGCCAGCTCGAAGTCCGGCACCGGCGGCCGAAAGCTGACCCGCCCACCGGTGACCTCGGCCGGCTGCAGCCGGGGCTGGACGGTCGGGCTGAAGTCGGCGATCCGGACCAGCTCCGGCACGTCCAGGTGCTTGCCGGTCAGGCCCGCGCGCAGCACGTTGTCGCTGGTGGCCAGCAGCTCCAGGCAGACCCCGCGCAGGTAGGCGTGCACGTTGCCGGCGCCGAGGTAGATCGCCTCGCCCGGGGCCAGCCGGACGAGGTTGAGCAGCAGCAGCAGCACCGCGCCGATATCGCCAGGATGGTCGGCCCCGGCCAGCAGGCAGGCGGCGGCTACATCCGTCCATCGCCGACCGGCCCCAACCAGCCGCCGGCAACCGGCCAGCGTCTGCTCGATCAGCTGGTCGCGTTCGGTGCCGGTGACCGCGAGCAGCGCGCTGAAGGCTGCCTGCGGGCCGCCGGCCCCGACCAGCAGGTCGCGGTACGCGCGCAGCGGTGCCACATCCAGCGCGTCCAATAGCTCGACCGTTCCGGGCACCGGCCGGAACCCGCAGAACGCGTCGAATTCCGTTATCGCATAAGCCATTTCCGGCTTGTGATGGCCGTCGCGGTAGTTGCGCAGCGGGCTGTCCTGGGCCAGGCCGGCGGCGTTCTCAGCCGCATAGCCGGCCTCGGCCTGGGCCTGGTTCGGGTGCACCTGGATCGACAGCGCCCGGTCGGCTGCCAGCAGCTTGACCAGGAACGGCAGCCGGGCACCGAACCGGGACGCGACGTCCGGACCGAGCAACCCGGCCGGATCGGCCGCGATCAGCGCGTCCAGACCGGGCCGGTCGGAGCGCGCCAGCGACCGGGACGGCGAGTCCGGATGAGCCCCGATCCAGAGCTCGGCAACCGGCTGCCCGCTGGCCTCGGTGCCGAGCAGCGCCGGGATCGCGGTGGTCGAACCCCAGGCATAGTCGCGGACCGGATTGTCCAGCTTGATCAGCCGGCTCACGTACCCCGCCGCGGCCACCTCAGCTGATGCCGCGATCGACATCGGGTGCTGGCTGCTGGCCGGCCACAGCATCGGTCGCGCCGCGGTCGATATCCGGTTCCAAGTAAATAACCCCGGCGCTCGGTTCGGCAGCGCGCACCCGCGCTTCGGCCGCATCGATCGCCGCGGCGACGTCCGCCAGCGTGCTGCTGGCCGGCATCGACAGCTTGGCCGCGACCAGCACCTCATCCGGTCCGAGGTGCAGGGTGCGCTGGTGAATCACCCGCAGCACCCCCGGCCCGACCAGTGCCTCGGTGATCCGGGCAACCGCGGCC
>JBDSAN010000121.1:0-4367 GCA_039922115.1 Jatrophihabitantaceae bacterium | reverse complement strand
CGGCGCGCTGCTGTGCGTCCCGATCGCGACCTTGGGCGCGCTCGCGGTTGCCGCGCCGATCGCTGCCTATTCGGCCACCGTGCAGAGCGAGAGCGGCGGGTTCTCCTCCATCTTCCGCTTTCTGGTCATGCCGATGTTCCTGTTCTCGGGCACCTTCTACCCGATCAGCACGCTGCCGCACTGGGCCCGCTGGCTGGCCTGGCTGTCACCGCTGTGGCATTCCAGCGAGCTGTCCCGCTGGGCCGCGCTCGGCTCGCTGCACCTGCGATCCGGGATCGGTCAGGTCAGCATGCTGGCCGGCCTGGTTCACCTCGGTTACCTGCTGGCGCTCACCGTGCTCGGCGTCCGGCTGACCAGCTGGCGGTTCCGGGTGAGGTTGGCCCGATGAGCCGGCTTGAGGTCTTGCCCGAGCAGACTGAGGAGTTTCAGCGCCGCGGCCTGCTGCTGCGAATGCTGCCGGCTGGGGTGTATGCCGGACGGGCCGGCGTGGTGCTGGAACGGTCGGTGCTGGTCTATCGCCGGTCCTGGCTGGTGATCTTCTCCGGCTTCTTCGAGCCACTGTTCTACCTGCTGTCCTTCGGTACCGGGCTGGGCGCGCTGGTAGGTGGCGTCCAGGCGCCGGACGGGCGCTGACCTACGCCCAGTACATCGCGCCGGCGCTGCTGGCGTCCTCGGCCATGAACGGTGCGATCGCGGATTCGACGATGAACGTGTTCTACAAGCTGAAGTTCGCCAAGCTCTATGACGGGATGCTGGCCACCTCGCTCGGACCGATGGACGTGGCACTCGGCGAGATCGGCTGGGCGCTGAGCCGGGGCGGGCTGTACGCGGCCGGTTTCGTGCTGGTGATGCTGGCGATGCGGCTGATCCTGTCGCCCTGGGGGCTGCTGCTGATACCGGCGGCGCTGCTGATCGCGCTCGGCTTCGCGGCGGTCGGCATGGCGGTCACCACCTACCTGCGCGGCTGGCAGGACCTGGAACTGGTCACCGTGTTCACGCTGCCGATGTTCCTGTTCTCCGGCACGTTCTACAGCCTGAACGCCTACCCGGTCGGCCTGCGGATCGCGGTCGAGTGCCTGCCGCTACATCACGGCGTGGTGCTGCTGCGCAGCCTGGCGGTCGGCGACATCAACGCCGGCCTGTGCTGGCACGCCGGCTATTTCGTGGCCATGGCGATCGCCGGGCTGTGGTTGACCACCCGCCGGCTCGGCACCCTGTTGCTGAAGTAACCGCAGCGTCCACCGCTGGAAATGTCATACCGAGCGGGACCTATAGCTCCCGCTCGGTATGACATTCGCGTCGGGTCACGGCTCAGGCCAACGCCCGACCGGCCTCGGGGTCGCAGTCGTCCAGGAACTTCGCGCAGCGCTCGGCCTCATCAGCTTCACCGATGGCGGCCGCGGCCACCGAGAGCGCGTGCAGCGCCCGCAGAAAGCCCTGGTTCGGCGCGTGCGACCACGGCACCGGGCCGGTGCCGCGCCAGCCAGCCTTGCGCAGCGCGTCCAGTCCCCGGTGGTAGCCGGTGCGGGCGTAGGCATAGCCCTCGACGGTGAAACCCCGGCCCAGCGCCTCCTCGGCCAGCGCTGCCCAGGCTGCCGACGAGCTGGGGTGCTCGCTGGCCACCTGGATCAGGTCAGCGCCCGATTCGAGCAGGGCCGAGGCAGGGTCGATGGGCAGCAGGGTTCGCGGTGCGAGCAGGTCCATCCGGCCATTGTGCCTGGTAGCCGAGCGGGCTAGGACCCGCTGATTGCCGTGCCGGCCGACTGCAGGTTCTGGCAGGCCTCGACGATCCGCGCGGCCATCCCGGCTTCGGCGGCCTTGAGATAGGAGCGCGGGTCGTAGGCCTTCTTGTTGCCGACCTCGCCGTCGATCTTCAACACGCCGTCGTAGTTGCTGAACATGTGGCTGACGATCGGACGGGTGAAGGCGTACTGGGTGTCGGTGTCGACGTTCATCTTGACCACGCCGTAGGACACCGCCTCCCGGATCTCGTCCAGGGTCGAGCCAGAACCGCCATGGAAAACAAGGTCAAACGGCTTGGAGCCGGCCGGCAGGCCGAGCTTGGCGGTGGCCACCTGCTGGCCCTTCGCCAGGATGTCCGGACGCAGCTTCACGTTGCCCGGCTTGTACACCCCGTGCACGTTGCCGAAGGTCGCCGCCAGCAGGTAGCGGCCGTTCTCGCCAGCACCCAGCGCCTCCAGGGTGGCCAGGTAATCGCTGTCGCTGGTGTAGAGCTTGTCGTTGATCTCGTTGGCCACGCCGTCCTCCTCGCCGCCGACCACACCGACTTCGAGTTCCAGGACGATCCGCGCTGCCGAGGCGGCCTTGAGCAGTTCCACCGCGATCTGCAGGTTCTCATCGAGCGGGACGGCCGAACCGTCCCACATGTGCGACTGGAACAGCGGATTACGACCCGCCCGCACTCGTTCACTAGAGATGTCGAGCAGCGGCCGGACGTAGCCGTCCAACTTGTCCTTCGGGCAGTGATCGGTGTGCAGCGCGACGTTAATCGAGTATTTCGCGGCAACGATGTGCGCGAACTCAGCCAGCGCCACCGCACCGGTCACCATGTTCTTGACCGAGGTGCCCGAAGCAAACTCCGCGCCACCGGTGGAGAACTGGATGATGCCGTCGCTGCCGGCATCGGCGAAGCCCTTCAGGGCGGCGTTGATCGACTCGGAGGAGGTGCAGTTGATCGCTGGATAGGCGAACCCGCCGCTCTTGGCGCGGTCGAGCATCTCGTTGTAGATCTCGGGAGTGGCGATGGGCATGGCAGGTCTCCGTCTGGTCTGGCTGGCAGCGGTCTCGCGGGCTAGCGGTCGCCAGCCAAGTATCCCACCCGCCCGGATCTGCTTGCGGCGAACATCGGTTGCCAGCGCGCGGCCGGCTCTGCTGGGGTGTCGAGCATGGACATACTGGTGCTAGGCGGAACGGTCTTCCTGTCCCGGACGGTCGCCGAGGTCGCGGTCGCGCACGGCTACTCGGTGACGACCTTCAGCCGGGGACGTACCGGCAGCACGGTGGCCGGCGCTCGGGTGCTGACCGGAGACCGGGACGATCCGCAATCGCTGGCCCAGCTGGCCGGGCAGCACTTCGACCTGGTCTTTGACACCTCCTACTTTCCGCACCAGGCCCGGGCTGCGGCTGACCTGCTCGAACCGAGCGCCGGTCACTACGCGTTCACCTCGTCCATCAATGCCTTTCCGGGCTGGCCGGAAGCGCCGGACTATCACGCGCTGGGCAGCTACGACGGCGACCCGGACGCCGACGGTGACCAGGTGCCCGAGGACCTGCCCGAGGGCGGCGAGTACGGCTGGCGCAAGGTCGGTGCCGAGCGGGCGGTGCTGCGCAGGTTCGGCGAGCACCGCAGCTCGATCCTGCGGGCCGGGCTGATCGTCGGCCGCTACGACACCGCCGGCCGGCTGCCCTGGTGGCTCAACCGGATCGCCCAAGGCGGGCAGGTGCTGGCACCCGGTGAGCCGGCCGGGCAGCTGCGGATGATCGACGCCCGCGATATCGCCGAGTTCGCGTTGCGGCTGCCGGCCGGCACTTTCGAGGTGACCGGGCCGGCGCACCAGATCAGCTATGGCCAGCTGTTGCAGGAGATTCGGACGGTGACCGGCTCGGACGCGCAGCTGCGCTGGGTGGACGAGCAGTACCTGGCCGAAGCCGGTATCGAGGGCTGGACCGAGCTGCCGCTGTGGATCCCGTCCGATGGCGCGCCCAGCCTGTTCAGCCACGACACCACCGCCGCCGAGGCGGCCGGCCTGGCCTGCCGGCCGGTCATGGACACCCTGGTTGATACCTGGCACTGGATGCAGTCGATTCCTGGCGGCTGGCAGCCATCGCCCCGTACCCCGGGGCTGGCATCGGACAAGGAAGCCGAGCTGCTGGCCGGCTACCAGCCACGCTGAGCACGCGCGCTAGCCGCGGCGCTGGGCCGGATGGCGCGCTTAGCCGCGGCGCAGTGCCAGCGCCGGGCAGCAGCCGATCACGCGGTTCAACTCGCCAGCCGGCAGCCGAGCCAGCCGGGCCTGATCGATCACCGGGTAGCCCCACTCGTCCCGGCTGATCGCTTGCGGCAGCAGCGCCGCGCACAGGCCGTGCCCGTCGCAGCGGGTCCAGTCGATCACCAGGCTTGGCGCCTTCGTGCTGCTGGTCATCGTGATCCTCCTAAGCTGGCCGGCCGGACAGTGGCCAGCTGGCGCCGGTCGGCGCGCCGGCAACCGCCGTAGACCCGGTGGGTGTGGACGTCGGCGGCCAGCGCGGCCAGGCCGCTGCTGATGAAGCGGACCGCCCCGTCCGGGTGGGCGCAGGCACCACGACCGACCAGCAAGCCGGCGTGCCGGGCCGCCGATGAACCGGCC
>JBDSAN010000120.1:0-3553 GCA_039922115.1 Jatrophihabitantaceae bacterium | reverse complement strand
AGGCCTGGCAGCTCAGCAACCAGCGCGCGCTGGCCGGCTCCGGCCCGCTCTGGGTCGCGTTGGGGGATTCGTTGAGCCAGGGCATCGGCGCCTCGGCCTATGACCGGGGCTGGGTCGGCCAGCTCGCCGGTCAGCTGCGCGAGCAGGGACGGATCGAACGCGTGGTCAACCTGGCGATCAGCGGCGGGCGGGCCCGCGACGTGATCGAGCGGCAGCTGCCCGAGCTCGCCCGGCTGACCGCCTCGGTCGGGCCGCCGGAGCTGATCACGCTGCTGATCGGGTCCAACGACCTGATCCGGCGCAAGTACCGGATGGCCGCGCTGGCCGACTTCGAGTTGCTGCTGGCGCAGCTGCCGGCCGGCGCGATGGTGGCCAGCCTGCCCAACCCGACCGCTACCGCGAGCGCGCTGAACCGCAGCCTGCAGCGGGCGGTCACCGAGCGCGAGCTGCTGCTGGTCGAGCTGCGCCAGCCGCGCACGACCAGCTGGCGGGGCAAGCTCGCGGCCGACCACTTTCACCCGAGCGATCTCGGATATGCAGGTATTGCCGGGGTATTCGCCGACGCGCTGGGGGTTTATCGCTGGGGCCTGATCAGCGCAGCGCGGCGAAGATGTCACCGGAGGTTGGACCCGGACGGGTGGCCGGACCGCTCTGGATGAACCATTCGGTGCCGAAGGCGAGCCGGTACAGCGGCCGGGGCAACCTGAGGCAGTACGCCAGCGTCCGGGTGTCCGAGCCGCCGGTGGCCTGGCTGGCATGCGCCCGCATCGCGGCCCGCTTCTGGTCCAGGTAGCCGCGCACGTCCACCCGATGGGTGATCTCGTCACGTCCGGCGTAGGCCTGCTGCAACCGGTCCGGCGCAAAGTCCGGTGGGGCGAGTTTCACCTTGTTTACCAACCATATTGCTCGAAGCAGCGCGGTCCGGTCGACGGTCGCCTGCAGCACCAGACCGACCCCGGCCAGCTCGGCGGCCCGCTGGCCGACCCGATGCACCTGCACGTGATCTGGGTGCCCGTAACCGCCGTGCGGGTCATAGCTGGTCAGCGCGTCGGCCCGCTCCTCGCGCAAGATCTCAGCCAGCCGGCCGGCCGGCTCGTCCACCGGCAGCGAGGCGAAACCGTTGTGTTCGTTGTGCATTCCCGAATCGGGATAGTTCAGCTCGATGACCCGGGCGCAGCCGATGGCCGCGGCCGAGGCGTGCAGTTCGGCACGCCGGCTGGCGGCCAGCGCCGCTCCAGGCGCGGTTGCGGCCAGCCCGGCCTCACCCGAGGTGGCCACCACCAGCACCACCCGATGGCCCTCCGCGGCAGCCCGGGCCAGCGTGCCGGCGGTCAGCAGCGCCTCATCGTCGGGGTGGGCATGAAACGAGACCAGCCGAAAGCTCATCCGGCCGGACTGGTGGTCAGCGGCTGCGGGCGGGCCGGCAGGCTGCGACCTTGCTGGGCGAACGCGCTGGCATAGACCGAATCGCAGGTGTCGAGCACGCTGGCCCAGGAGAACCCGGATTCGGTGGCCAGGTTGCGCGCGGTGAGCGCGGCCCGTACCTCGGGGGAGCGGACCAGCGAGGTGATCGCGTCGGTCATTTCAGCATCGTCGGCCACCAGCAGGCCGTTGTCGGCGTGCCTGATGAAGTCCGACACCCCGGTGCCGGCGAAGGCAACCACCGGCAACCCGGCGCAGCGAGCTTCCAGGGCCGCGATGCCGAAGGATTCCAGGGTGGCCGGCGACAGGTACACATCGGCGTCGGCGAACACCTGGCGGATGGTGGGCTGGTCCAGCTGGCCGGTCAGCTGCACCCAATCAGCCATCTGGTGCCGGCGCAGGTAGCTCAGCAGCTGCTCGCGCTTGGGCCCGTCCCCGATGATCTTGACCTCGATGCCGATCTCGGCCGGCACCTGCTCGCGGACCGCGCGCAGCATCTTCAGCAGCTGCATCGGACGTTTACGGGCCGCCAGCCGCATCACGCTCACCAGCACCACCCGGTCCGGCCGGCGGTCCGGTCGCGGGCATTGCCACTGCTGCGGTCGGACCCCGTTGGGCAGGACCGAGATCTGGGTGCCGGCTCGCAGCACCCCGGTCAGCGACTGGGCGGCCATCTCGCTGACCGCGGTCCAGGTGATCGGCCAGCGGCGCCAGTCCAGGGCCAGGTCGAAGCCGCGAAAGATCGGGGTGGCCCAGGACCACAGCGAGTGCAGGGTGACCACGGTCGGGATGCCGGCCTGGCTGGACGCGCCGGCGGCCAGGTAGGCCAGCGGCGAGAAGGTCGAGGCGTGCAGGTGCACCAGGTCGTAGTCGCCGTCGAGCACGGCGCGCCGGCCGGCCCAGGCGGCCTGGTAGCGGATCGAGCCCGGATGCGAACCCGGCCGCTGGGCGGGGCGCAGTACCGGCACATTCGGGGCATCGCTATCAAAGCGATCGACCGGCACCGAGGTGATGACCTCGACCTGGTGGCCGACGGCGGCCTGGGCGCGGGTCAAGCCCTCGACCTGGCGTTCGATGCCGCCCATCCGGGGCAGGTAGCAGTCGGTGACGTGCGCGATTCTCATCCGCGAGCTCTGCTGGCTCGGCGGGTGCGCAGCGGCTGGGTTAGCGGCTGGGTCAGCGGGCCCGATGGCATTGGCACGGTGGCCAATGCTACTGGGCCGTGGGCCGGTCGCCGGCCAGGTCGGGGCGCGCCTCGCTCAGGCGTGGCTCAGCCGCCGAAACCTGAGAATCGGGCCCGGCGCGCGGCACGCATCCCGGCCCGCATCCCGGGTACCCTTCGCTGGCCGGCCGAACCGGGCCGGCTGGCAGGCCCCAGCGGGCAGTCGAGGAACGGAGCAGTGCATTGTCCGTGCCCTGGCCGGTCGTCGGCCTGAGCCTCGGCTCGGCGCTGGCTTTCGCCGCCTCGACCAACCTCAAGCATTCCAGCGCCGGCCAGATCCCGGATATGAAACGGTTCCGGGCCGGGGCGCTGGCGCGCTTCATCGGCGCCACCCTGAGCCACCGGCTATGGCTGGCCGGCATCGTCACCGACGCGATCGGGTTGAGCTTGCAGGTGCTCGCGCTGCACCTGGGCGACCTCGCGGTGGTGCAGCCGTTGCTGATCAGCGGGCTGCTGTTCGCGCTGCTGCTGCGCCGCCGGAAGGGCCGTCCGGTTACCGGCCACGAGGTTCGCTGGGCCTTCGTGCTGACCGGTTGCCTGATCGCCTTCCTGTTTCTGGCCGGCACCAACTCGGCCGGCCCGTCCGACAGCGGCCCGGACCGGCTGCCGGCCGCGGTTGCCGCCGGGGTCGGGGTGCTGGTCGCGCTGACCTGCATCGTGCTGGCACACCGTCGCCGGCCGGCCGCCGACGCGGCCGCGCTGATGGGGGTGGCGGTTGGCGTGGTGTACGCCGCCTCGGCGGCCCTGCTGAAGGGGCTGACCGATCGGGCGGTGCACGGACCGTGGGCCACCCTGACCAGCTGGCAGCTCTACACGGTGATCGTGGTCGGCGCGATCGGGCTGCTGCTCAACCAGCTCGCCTTCCAGGCCGGCCCGCTGACCGCGAGCCTGCCGGCGATCGCGACCGTC
>JBDSAN010000119.1:0-2740 GCA_039922115.1 Jatrophihabitantaceae bacterium | reverse complement strand
GGATCAGCTTGAAGTCCTCCAGGCTGCCCAGGCTCGGGCCGCCAACCCGGTCGATCACGGTCCTCGTCGAGAAGCTGGTCGCCGCGTACGAGTCGCCCTGGGTGAAGCTGGTGGTGGCGGCCAGCTGGCCGTCCCGAGAGAGTCGGGCCCGGCTCGGCACGCCGGCCAGCGCGACGTTGAGCAGCGAGCCGAGGCCGTTCACCGCGAGCACCTTGGCGGCATAGGTGGTGACCAGGCCGCGATCTGATGACAGGCACAGTAGCCTTTGATTAGCGGCATAAACTCGATCGCATTGGGTGTCGATGAACGCTCGCGGGCCGGCCGGATCGGACAGCGCGACCGCGGCCACCGAGCCGTAGTGATCGCTCGGTGCGGTGCTGCGAAAGATGATCCGGGGCTCGGCAAGCACGGTGGACAGCCCGATCTGCGCGACCGGTGCGGCGGCCTGCGCGGCGCGCTGCTGGTTCGAGCGCGAGTTCAGCAGGTAGCTGACCGAGCCGGCCACTGCGAGCAGGCAGACGACGGCCAGGCTGATCAGCTTGACGCGATTGCTCATTGCGCCGATCCAGCCGGGACGACCTGACGACGGGTGCGAGGCAGCACCCAGACCGCGACCGGGATCGCCAGCATCAACAACCCGGTGAACAGGTGCAGCGCGTCGGAGCGGCCGAGCAGCGTCCAGGCCAGCCCGAACCCGATCGAGGCGGCGAAGCGAGCCAGCGACACCACTGTCTGGGCGGTCGCGATCGCGCTTGCTCGCAACGCCGGCACGAGTTGACCGGCAATCGCTGCCAGAACTCCATCGGTAGCGGCATAGTAGCTGCCGAGCAGGGCCAGGCAGGTGAGCGTCGCCCACGCTCCGGGCAGCACCCCGCCGGCGGCCAGGTAGCTGCCGAGCAGGGCCAGGTGACCGCCGAGGAAGACCGGCACCCGGCCGATCCGGTCGGCCAGCCTGCCGAGTGGCACTGCCAGCACCAGGTAGCTGATGTTGCTGCCGGCATACAGCAGCGGGAAGTACTTGGTGGCAAGGGAATCGCGTTCGGTCAGCTGCAGGTAGAGAAACCCGTCGCCGACCGTGAGCAGCCCGAGCAGCGTCGCGCCGGCGCACAGCCGCAGCAGCCGAGGATCGAGCAACAGCCGTAACGAGGGCGCGGATGCCGGCTCGATGGCCGCCGGCTGCTGATCGTCCTGGCGGGCAGCCCGGGTTCGCAAGTCCGGCACGAACAGCACCAGCACCGCGAAGCCGACGATCGCGAAGGCGAACGACACGATGAATACGCCGTGATAGTTGGACGGCAGCATCAGCAGGATCCAGAACGCCAGCAGCGGCCCGATCAGGGCGCCGGCGGTGTCCATCGCGCGGTGCACGCCGAATGCCCGCCCGAGCGAGTGCGCCGGTGTCGAGGACGCGATCAGCGCGTCCCGGGGCGCGGTCCGCACGCCCTTGCCGAGCCGATCCAGCGTGATCACCGAGGTGATCGCGGCGAAGCCATGGGCCGGCAGCAACGCCGCCCGGCTCAGCGCCGAGACCCCGTAGCCGACCACCGCCACCCACTTGGGTCGATCGGAGCGGTCGGCCAACCAACCGGCCAGTATCCGCACCAGCGCGGTCGCGCCCTGGTAGATGCCGTCGATGAACCCGTAGGCCAATGCGCCCAGCCCGAGCACCGAGGTCAGGTAGATCGGCAGCACCGCGTTGACCGACTCGGACGAGACATCGGTCAGCAGGCTGACCGTGCCCAGCAGTAGCACGGTCGGGGCCAGCCGAGCGCTGGTCGCGCGGGCAGCTCCACGGGACCGGACCGGCCGGTCGCGCACGCTGATGTACATCCGTGCACCCTCCCGTTGGCGACGGCCCCGCTGGCCCGAGATGTTTAGTCTAGGTCAGCTGGGCCTTGACGCGGCGGGAAACCGTTCCACCACTGGGCTCGGTTGGACCAGGCCAGCCGCCACTTGGTGCCCCGGCCGGTCAGGGTGGCACCGACTGCCCGGACCAGCACCCCGAAGCGGAGCAGCCAGCTCGCCGCGCCGGCCTGCCAGCCGGTGCCGTGCTGGCGCGCGTAGGTCAGCTTGCCGGCCAGCAGCAGCGGCATCTTGCCACCGCCGTCCCCGCTGGAGACCCCGATCGCGTGCACCACCTCGGCAGTTGGGGTGATGATCGGACGGTAACCGAGCCGGCGGGCCCGGGCTGAGAAGTCGGCGTCCTCCCCGTAAACGAAGTAGCGCTCGTCCAGGCCGTGCAGTTCGTCCCACACCGCACGGGGGACCAGCAGCAGGCAGCCGGTCACCATGCCCACCTCGCGCACCGTGTCGCGCTGCCAGTTTCCGATCGACTCCGGGTCGAAGATCGGTGAACGAGCGAACAGGGTGGACAGCCCGAGCGCGAAGCAGGCGGTACTCCACAGCGTGGGCAGGTTCCAGCACGACGACGGCTCGACCGAGCCATCAGCCCGCAGCGTGCGTCCACCGTAGATGCCATGGCCCGGTCTTTGCTGGGCAAAGTCGAACAGGTTGCGCAACGAGCCAGGCCGCAATTCCATGTCCGGGTTGAGCAGCAGCAGCCAGGGTGCGCTGGTCGCGGCCGCGCCCTGGTTCACCGCCGCGGCGAAACCCGAATTGTGCTCGTTACGCAGCAGCCGGGCCGGGCCGGGATGAGCCTCAACCAGTTCGGCGCTGCCGTCGTTGGACTGGTTGTCCACCACCACGAGCACCACTGGCCGACGTGGCTGCCCGATCCGAT
>JBDSAN010000118.1:0-24396 GCA_039922115.1 Jatrophihabitantaceae bacterium | reverse complement strand
CGAGCAGGCCGCGGTTCTGCTTGGCGGTGAGCACCCGCAGCGCCGAAGCATCCACCTTGGCCTTGAACGTCGAGTCGGAATTGGCTTTGTTCAGAACAGCAGTGGCCATCGCCGGCAGCAGCGTCGGGTCGTTGGTGAGGGCCATGTCACCACCGGCTTGCAAGAAGTTGATGGCTCGGTCGGCCGGCGCCCAGGCGGCCACCTGCGCGGCGCCGAGGCTGTCGCTGATGATCACCCCGTTGAAGCCCAGGTCACCACGCACCATGCCGGTCACGATGGTCGGCGAGAACGCGGCCGGGTTGGCCGGGTCAATCTTGCTGTAGTAGGCCGTGGACATCATCAGAAATGGCACCCCGGCGTTCACCGCGTCCGCGAACGGCTTGAGGTAGGCATCGGTGCGGGTGGTTTGCGAATCCGTCACGCCGGAACTGGTGTCGGTATTGGCCGTCACCCGACCGAGGCCCGGAAAGTGCTTGACCGTCGCGTCGATGCCGGCTGCGGCCATCCCCTGCGCGAACGCGCCGCCCTTGGTCGAGACGGTGGTCGGGTCATAGCCGTACTCGCGCTGGTAGTAGCCGATCGGCTTGTTCTGTGGGGCGAAAGCAGCGCTGGGGACGGTGTCCATGACCGGCGCCAGGTCGACGTTCACGCCGGCCGCTCGAAGCTGGCTGCCCCAGGTCTGGGCATCGGCCTGCAGCGTGCTGGCGGCGTAGCTGCCCTGGGTCAGCCCGCTCGGGATGGTGGAGAAGCCGGTGCCGGACAGCACCTGGACCTGGCCACCTTCCTGATCGGTGGAGATGAACAGCGGCACGCCGGCGGTCGAGGCAGCGTCGGCCTTGGCCTGCAGCGCGGCGCTCACCGCCGCGGTGGCGGTGACGCCGGCCGAGCTTCGGCCGGTCAGGATCACGTTGCCGACGTGATAGGTCGCGATGTCGGTGACCGCCTGGCTGCTGACGCTGGTTGCCGGGGTGCCGACCATGAACAGCTGGCCGACCCGCTGCGCTTCGGTCATGGCGTTGAAGGCATTGCTGGCAGCGCTCGGGTTCAGCGCGGCCGGCGCCTGGCCGCTCGCAGCCGCGGGCGTGGTTGCGGTCAGGCCGGCAGCCAGCAGGCAGATTCCGAAGGACGCGGAGCAAACTGAGCGAAAGGTGAGCATCTCGCAAATATGGACATACAGCGCGACTTCGTCAATAGCTGGGTAGTCAATGGCCGATGCCTCGCGAGGTGCTAACTCACGCCGAACGCGAGCGACTCGGCCTCGGTCATCAGCCGGGACCGGATCAGGAACCGGACGCCCTCGGGTGCCTCGACCGAGAAGCCGCTGCCCCGGCCGGGCACCACGTCCACGGTCAGGTGGGTGTGCTTCCAGTACTCGTACTGCGACACCGACATGTAGAACGGGATCGGCCGATCGAGGCCGGCCACGCTGAGGTCGCCGAGGTGGACGTCGCCGTCCTCGGAGATCAGGAACTCGCCGTCCGGAAAGCACATCGGCGACGAGCCGTCGCAGCAGCCGCCGGACTGGTGAAACATCAGCGGGCCGTGCCGGACGGTCAGGCCGCGGAGCAACTCCGCAGCCTGACCGGTCAGCTCAACCCGGGTGGGTTCAGTCATCGGTTTAAAAGAAGCCCATTGCCTTGGGGGCATAGCTCACCAGCAGGTTCTTGGTCTGCTGGTAGTGATCGAGCATCATCTTGTGGTTCTCCCGGCCGACCCCGGACTGCTTGTAACCACCGAAGGCGGCGTGTGCCGGGTACTGGTGGTAGGTGTACGTCCACACCCGGCCGGCCTGGATCTCGCGGCCGGCCCGGTAGGCCTGGCCACCGTCGCGGCTCCACACCCCGGCGCCGAGGCCGTACAGGGTGTCGTTGGCGATCTTGAGCGCGTCGTCCTCGTCCTCGAACCGGGTCAGCGCCAGCACCGGACCGAAGATCTCCTCCTGGAAGATCCGCATCCCGTTGTGGCCCTCGAACACGGTCGGGGTCACGTAGTAACCACCGGCCAGCTCACCTTCGAGTTCGGCGCGGTGGCCGCCGGTGAGCACCTTGGCGCCCTCGGCCTTGCCGATCTCGAGGTAGGACAGGATCTTTTCCAGCTGATCGTTGGACGCCTGCGCCCCGATCATGGTCGACAGGTCCAACGGGTGCCCCTGCACCACCTTCTGCACCCGGGCGATCGCGTCCGGCACGAACGTGTCATAGATCGAGGACTGGACCAGCGCCCGGGACGGGCAGGTACACACCTCGCCCTGGTTGAGGGCGAACATGGTGAAGCCCTCCAGCGCCTTGTCATAGAAGTCGTCCTTGGCCGCGGCGACGTTCTCGAAGAACACGTTGGGGCTCTTGCCGCCCAGTTCCAGGGTGACCGGAATCAGGTTCTGGCTGGCGTACTGCGAGATCAGCCGTCCGGTGGTGGTCTCGCCGGTGAAGGCGATCTTGGCGATCCGGCTGGACGAGGCCAGCGGCTTGCCGGCCTCGACGCCGAAGCCGTTGACCACGTTGAGCACGCCTGCGGGCAGCAGGTCAGCGATCAGCTCGACCACCTTCAGCAGCGACCACGGGGTCTGCTCGGCCGGCTTAATGATCACGCAGTTGCCGGCAGCTAGCGCCGGGGCAAGCTTCCAGACCGCCATCAGGATCGGGAAGTTCCACGGGATGATCTGGCCGACCACGCCGAGCGGCTCGTGGAAGTGGTAGGCGATGGTGTCGGCGTCGATCTCGGAGATGCCACCTTCTTGAGCGCGGATTGCGCCGGCGAAGTAGCGGAAGTGATCGACGGCCAGTGGCAGGTCGGCGGCCAGCGTCTCGCGGATCGGCTTGCCGTTCTCCCAGGTCTCGGCGACTGCGAGCATTTCCAGGTTGGCTTCGAGCCGGTCGGCGATCTTGTTGAGGATGTTCGCTCGCTCAGCCGCTGACGTGCGACCCCAGGCCCGCTTGGCGCCGTGCGCGGCGTCCAGCGCGAGTTCGATGTCCTCACCGGTGGAGCGGGCCACCTCGGTGAACACCTTGCCGTTGACCGGCGAGAAGTTCTCGAAGTACTCGCCCTTGCTCGGCGGCACGAATTCGCCACCGATGAAGTTGCCGTACCTGGACTCAACCGAAACCAAGCTGTCGGCGGTACCTGGCGCTGCGTAACTGGTCATGGTTGACCCTCCTATGTGGGTGGCGGCTGCCACTCAAGCCGGTTGGCGTCACGGTAGGAGTTCGAAGGCTGCAATCACGCTGCAACACCCGCGACGCTTCGGTGGTGCTAGTGCACTGCGCAGGAAAAGGTCATGATCTTCGTGGCCTGTGCGCCGGTGGCGTCGGTGACCACGATCCGGGCCTGGCCGGTCGTGCTGCTGCTGGTGCATCGGATGCTCGCGTTCGACTGCCAGGTTCCGGACTGGCTGTCGATCTCGACGGTGCTGACACCGGTGACCACCACCCGGCCGGCCGAGGCGGTCGTCCACGAGGCGGTGTAGGGGCCGGTGCCGCCTGACCAGTCCGCTGTGCAGCCCACCGCGGTCACCAGATCGGTCTCGCAACCGGCAAAGCTGAAGGCGATCGGGGTACTGGCGGCGGCCGGCGCGGCGAGCAGGACGCCGCCGACCACGGCCGAGGCAGCTGCGCACAAGAGTCTCATCACCACAGCATGGAGATAACCGGAGCAAAAGTCCATATGTCTGAAATAGCGCTACAACTAATTTTCGCAACTGCGGAAACAGTCAGCTCCTGATGATGCAGTTACGGATCTTCTAGCCTGGATTTCTGACTTTTGCGGTTAGGATCTGAGCCATGCCGTCGTTTGGAATTCGGGAAGCCGCTGAGCTGCTCGGGGTCAGCGACGACACCGTCCGGCGGTGGGCCGATGCCGGCCGGATCCCGACCAGCTCGGCCGGCGGCCGGCGGCGCAGCATCGACGGCGCCGACCTGGCCCGGTTCGCCGAAGAACTGGCCGCCAGTGCCGAGCAGCCGCCGGCCCGCCCGGTGGTCAGCGAGTCGGCCCGCAACCGGTTCACCGGCCTGGTCACCCGGGTGGTCCGCGACACCGTGATGGCCCAGGTAGAGATCCAGTCCGGGCCACACCGGATCGTGTCGCTGATGAGCCGGGAAGCCGCCGATGAGCTTGCACTGCAACCCGGTTCGCTGGCGATCGCCTCTGTGAAGGCAACGAACGTGGTCGTCGAGGTCCCCCGGCAACCTGACCCGTGAAAGGGAGTCGCCCATGCACCGCAAGGTTCTAGCTGCCTCGGCGAGTGCCATCTTGCTGGTGGCCGGCTGCGGTTCGTCCAGCAAGAGCACCGCACCATCAGCAAACGCCGGTGGCTCGACGCTGACCGGCACCATCACGGTGCTGGCGGCCTCGTCGCTGAAGGACAGCTTCACCACGCTGGCCAAGCAGTTCGAGGCCGCCCATCCAGGCGTCACCGTCAAGCTCAGCTTCGGTGCGAGTTCAGCCTTGGCGTTGCAGATCAACCAGGGCGCGCCGGCCGACGTGTTCGCCTCGGCGTCGGTGAAGAACATGACCCAGGTGAGCGATGCCGGCGGTGCCAGCAAGTCCGCCAACTTCGTCAAGAACGTCATGGAAATCGCCGTCCCGCCGAGCAATCCGGCCAAGATCGCCGCGCTTGCCGACCTGGCCAAGTCCGGGGTGAAGGTCGCGCTGTGCCAGAGCCAGGTGCCGTGTGGCGCGACCGCGGCGAAGGTGTTCAGCAACGCCAAGCTGACCGTCAAGCCGGTCACCCTGGAAGCCGACGTCAAGTCCACGCTGTCCAAGGTCGAGCTGAACGAGGTGGACGCCGGGGTGGTCTACGTGACCGATGTGCTGGCTGCCGGGACGAAGGTGACCGGCATCCAGATCCCGGCTGATGTCAACGCCTCCACCGAGTACCCGATCGCGGTGCTGAGCAAGGCACCGAACTCGGCCGGCGCGCAGGCGTTCACCGACTACGTCCTGTCGGCCGCCGGCCAATCCGTGCTGACCGCGGCCGGCTTCGAGAAGCCCTGACCGGCCAGCTAACGCCTGGCCGGGTATCGCGTGGCCGGGTATCGCGTGGCCGGGTTCGCCGGCCGGCCGGTCGATCGGTCCGGCCATCGGGCGGCCGGGCTCCGCTGCTGATCCTCGGGCCGGCCACGGTCGCGGTGGCGTTCCTGCTGATCCCGCTGGTGTCCATGCTGATCCGCGCGCCGTGGCATGGCATGCGCCGGCTGCTGGCCGAAAGCCAGGTGCTGACCGCGCTGCGACTGTCGCTGGAGTGCGCGAGCATGGCGACGGTGCTGGCCCTGGTGTTCGGCGTCCCGCTGGCCTGGGTGCTGGCCCGGCTGCGCTTTCCTGGCATCGGGCTGTTGCGGGCGCTGGTCACGTTGCCGCTGATCCTGCCGCCGGTGGTGGGCGGGCTGGCGTTGCTGCTGGCGTTCGGTCGCAGCGGCTGGCTCGGGCAGTACCTGGACTCGTGGTTCGGGCTGACGCTGCCGTTCACCACCGCCGGGGTGGTGGTTGCCGAGACCTTCGTGGCGATGCCGTTCCTGGTGGTCACCGTCGAGGGCGCGATCCGGTCGGCCGATCAGGGACTGGAGGAGGCCGCGGCGACCCTCGGCGCGTCTCGGTTCGTCACCTTCCGGCGGGTCACCCTGCCGCTGATCGGCCCGTCGCTGGCCGCCGGATCGGTGCTGTGTTGGGCCCGCGCGCTCGGCGAGTTCGGTGCCACTATCACCTTCGCCGGCAACTACCCGGGCACCACCCAGACCATGCCGATCGCGGTGTACAACGCGCTGGAAACCGACCCGCAGGCCGCGATCGCGCTCAGCCTGGTGCTGCTGCTGGTCGCGGTCATCGTGCTGGTCAGCCTGCGTGACCGGTGGCTGCGTGCGGGCAGCGCGCCGTGACGGTCGTCCATACCGCCGAGGACGGGGCCAACCTCGAGGTGGACGCGGTGGTCGAGGTCGCGACGTTCCGGCTCGAGCTGGCATGCCGGGTCGCCGCCGGCGAGGTGCTCGGGGTGCTCGGGCCGAACGGGGCTGGCAAGAGCACGCTGCTGCGCGCGCTGGCCGGCCTGACCGCGGTCAGCGCCGGCCGGATCGAGCTGGGCGGGACCGTCCTCGATGATGCGGGCGCCGAGGTTTTCGTGCCGGCCGCGAGCCGGCCGGTCGGGCTGCTGTTTCAGAACTACCGGCTGTTCCCGCACCTGAACGTGCGCGACAACGTGGCCTTCGCGCCGCGCTGCCAGGGCCATGGTCGCCGGCCTGCGCGCCAGCTCGCTGATAGCTGGCTGAACCGGCTGGGCCTGGCCGAGTTCGCCGGGCGCAAGCCGGCAGAGCTGTCCGGTGGGCAGGCGCAGCGGGTGGCGCTGGCCCGGGCGCTGGCTGCCGAGCCGCAACTGCTGTTGCTGGACGAGCCCCTGGCAGCACTGGATGCCAGAACTCGCTTGGAAGTACGGGCGGAACTGCGCCGGCACCTGGTTGCCTTCGCTGGGCCGACGCTGATCGTGACGCACGATCCGCTGGAAGCAATGGTGATGACCGATCGGCTGCTGGTGCTCGAAGCCGGCCGGGTGGTGCAGCAGGGGACGCCGGCCGAGGTGGCCAGGCAGCCGGCCACCCAGTACGTGGCCAAGCTGGTCGGGCTGAACCTGTATGCCGGAACGCGTTCGAGTGGCGGTGCGGTGGCGCTCGACGGTGGGGGTGTCCTGACCGCTGCCGGCGAGGCGCTGGCTGGGCCGGTGCTGCTGGCGATCCGGCCGTCCGCGATCGCACTGCATACCACCCAGCCGGGTCACGGCAGCCCGCGCAACGTGTGGCAAGGCCGGGTGATTGGCTTGGAATTGCTGACTGATCGGGTTCGGGTGCAGGTCGATGGCGAGCCGCCGGCACTGGTCGACATCACCCCGTCCGCGGTTGCCGAACTGGGCCTGGTCGAGGGCACGCCGGTGTGGCTGAGCGCCAAGGCCACCGAGGTCGACTGCTATCCACCTAGCTAATCATTCCTTCCGGGGTCGCGATCGGCTACCGGTAGGCGACGGTCAGCGGTGCAGGCACGGTGGCGAATACCGCTGGCCGAGCAGGTAGGTGTCCCACTCCGTCCTGGTGATCGGATCGCCTACCAGAGCGCAGACCTGTTTGGCCGCAGCGGCCGTCGATACCGGCCAGAGGTGAACGTCGCGGCCGGCGCCGCTCGCTGCCAAGGTGGAACCGTCCGGGCTGAAGGCAACGGTAAACACCTGTGCTTGGGCGGCCCTCAGCACCGCGAGCAGGACTGGGTGGGCGGGATCTGAAATAGCCCAAAGCCTGACTGTTCGATCGAGGCTGCCGACCGCGAGCAGGTTCGAATCCGGTGAGACAGCAATGGTAAATGCCGAGTTGGCCAACCCAGTGAGCGGTGGCCCGAGGGCGACCGGGTGCGCCCGATCGCTGATATCCCACAGCCGAACCAGATGGTCCGCGCCACCGGTGACAAGCACCCGCCCGTTTGCCGCGAAGGCCACGCTTACGGCGTAGCTGGCGAACGAGTTGATGCTGGCCAACGGCCTAGGCGAGCGTGGATTGCTGATATCCCACAGTCGGACGGTCTTGTCGACGCTCGCTGCAGCCAGCGTGCGGCCGTCCTGTGAGAACGCCACATAGAAGATGTAGTTGGTCGGCCCGGTTAACGTGGGCAGCGATAGCGGCCTGCTCGGGTCGGAGACATCCCATAGATGGATGACGTTGTCGTCGCCTGCCGAGGCCAGCAGCTTGGAGTCCGGGCTAAAGCTCTGGTATTCGACTAGCGCGGTGGGGCCAGTCAGCGTCCTGGGCTTCGCGCTCCTGCCTAGCTGCCACAGGATGGCCGTTCCGCTATGTGTCCCGGTGGCGGCCAGCCTCCCGTCGGGTGAGATCGTTGCTGTCCCATCGACGCTGGAACCGGTCGGCGCACGCAGGTCGAAATGGGTCGAGCGAGGCCCGGGCGACCAGAGCTGGGCCGCACTGCTGTCAGTAGCGGTGCCCACCGCGAGCACGCCGTCATTGCTGTAGCTAACTCGAAACACGTTGCTCTGCGCACCGGTAAGTACGTTGCCGGGTAGCGGCCAGATGTGCCCGTTGCCATCGGCCGAGGCGGTTAGCAGGTTCAACCCGTCGGGCAGGAAAGTCAGCGCGGTTAGCTGGCCGGCGTGCTCAAGCGTCCGTTGCAGTTGCCAAGCCCGCACTGACCAGAGCGTGACCGTATTGCCGGTGTTGCCGGTAGCCAGCGTCTTCCCGTCCGGTGCGAAGGCCACCGCGGACACCCAATCTCCGATCTGCGGGATGGCGGTTCGAACCTGGGTCGGATGGGATGAGCTTGGCCCCGCCCAGACCTCGGTGGTGCCGTTCTTGCTGCCGGCAGCCAGCAGCGTGCCGTCTGGCGAGAACGCCACCGATTCGATGGTGGTTGCGCTGGGTGGGTTCGGCAAGCCAGGTAGCCGAGCTAGTCCCTTTGACTCGCTGACCGACCAGCGCTGGAGTAGGCCCTTCTCACCGGCGATCACCAGCGTCTTCCCATCGGGGGCGAACCGCGCGCTCTGCACCGCGCCCGGCAACCCATGAACGCTCGGACGTAGCTTCGGCCTGCCGGGATCGCGCAGATCCCACAACCATAAGGACGGCCCGCCGCCACCGACCGCGAGCAGGTCGCCGTCTGGGGAGAATGCGATGGTTTCCACTGCGGCCCGGATTCCAGTGAGCGGCTGGCCAAGCTGCACCGGATGAGCTGGGTCGCCGACATTCCACAACCGGACCAGGGAATCCTCGCCACCGGTTGCCAGGATCGGCGCCTTCGGGTCGAACGCGAGGGCGAATAGCTGGTTCGGCTTTCCAGTTCCGGGGACGAGACCCGATCGGCTCGGTGGGCCACCGCCTGGTGGCCGGCGCAGCAGCTGCACCGAACCGTCCACCGCATTGCTCATAGCGAGTTGCCTGCCATCAGCAGTGCTGATGATCGCGGTCGGACCGGCCTGACCGAGCAATCTGGTCCCGATCGGAACCGAAAGCGAATCGAGCAACGCCGAGCGCGCTTCGACGCTGGGTGCGATCCGGTAGCCGGCCAGTGCCAACTGGCTTGCCAGCGCTGGATCGGTGCTCTCCAGATCGGTCGCTTCCATGGCGGCTTGGCGTGATTGGCTCAGTTCGGTCTGCATCGTCGCGTCGCGCTCTGCCTGATCGCTGCGGGCACGTGCAGCTAGCAGGTACCCAGGCAGCATGCATATACCCAGCGCCAAGATCGCGACGGCGGCGAGCAGGCTTCGGGTCCGTCGCTGGGTCCGACGATTCGATCTCACCCGCAGCTGTTCCGCGCGCACGCTCGCCTGAATGAAGTCGAGCTCAGTGCGGTTCAGATCCGACTGCCAGCGAGGTTCGGAGTCCAGCCATCGCTGGAGATCGTCCAGGCGCAGGCCACGGAGCAGGCCGTCGTCGTCGCGACCCGCAGCGTCCCATTGCTGAGCTTGCGCGGTGAGTTGGCGTAGCCGCCGCAGGCTACCCAGGTCCTGCTCGATCCAACCTGCCAGCCGCGGCCAGGCAACCAGCAACGACTCATGGCTGATCTCGATCTGGGCCGAGTCGAAGGTGAGCAGCCGGCTCGCCACGAACCGATTGAGGACGTAGTCGACCTGCCCTTCGTCGGCGGACAGGTCAAGCAGTTCGGAACGGGCTGCTCGCCGCCTGGTGGTCGGTTGCGATTCATCGACGTGCGTGAGTCGGAGGAAGACCCTTCGGGCGATAGCTTGTTGATCCGCGGATAGCTCACCGAACAGGCCTTCCGCGGTTTGCTTGGCGGCGCCAGTGATCCCACCGGTGCTCTGGTAGTCGGCGCGAGTTAGCCGGCCGCGATGTGCATGCCGCCAGGTCTCCATCAGCGCATGCGACATCAGGGGGAGGGTGCCAGGGTCGTGCGCACGGCCAGGTCCGGCTGAAGCAGCGAGTTCGCGCACCACGAGCTCGACCAGATCGTCGTCAACCGAGACCCCCGATCGGTGCGCTGGCTCCACGATCGCGCTGCGTAGCTCGGTCTCGGTCATCGGGCCGAGCAGGACCTGGTTATCCTGCAAGGCCGGCAGCAGCTTTGGCTGCTGGGACGCCGGTAGGTAGAAGTCGCTGCGAAGGCCTAGGACGGCTACTGGCCGCATGCCATCGGCTCGTGCCGTAGCGGTCAGCCTGAGCACCGCGTCGATGAACGCTTCGCGCTGCCTCGGAGAACTCTGGCCGCTGAACAACTCCTCGAACTGATCGATCACCAGCAGCGCAGGCGCCGCGTCGAGCGCCCAATCGGTGGTGCTTGAAGGCTGGCCAAGCGCGGCTTCGACCAGTTCGGCGCCCTGTTCGCATCGCCGCGCGAGGTGTCTGGCCAACTCGGCCAATGGCGTATCGCCGGGCGTCAGGACGAGGGCGTCATCGCCAGTTGTGGCTACTACGCCGGCCCGCAACAGCGATGACTTGCCGCACCCGGACGGCCCGGTAACCACCACTACCGCCGGGCCGTCAGGCGCCGCCGCCGCCCTCGCTATTTGGTCGAGCAGGCGCTGGGTGACTTGCTCCCGGCCGAAAAACCATTCAGCGTCCTCGGTTTCGAAGTGTTTGAGCCCGCGATAGGGCTGCGCCGCTGTGCGCGGCCGCGGCCCGGGGGCGCGCCGGGCACGACTTAGCGCACCGATCCAAGGCGAAATTGCGGGCTCGGCTACACCGCAGACACGAAGTATCGGTATCAGTGTTTCGGTGGGCCGCGATGGCAGGTGCCTGCCGCTGAAGTATCCGCCCAACGTCGCTGACGGGATCTGAGTCATTCGGGCAACGTCGCGGATGCTCAGGCCGGCCGCCTCTCTCAGCAGCGTGAGGGCTAGGGCGAATTCTCGCCCGTCGTGGACGTCGGCCAGCCGTACGGACAAGTACGAACCATCACTGGAAATCAGGTCATCTAAGGACATGGATGGAGATTAGTATTGTCCTTAACTTGGAGATGTAGGCGAAATGTCTATAACTGTATGGGAACGTACGGACATCACGTCAAGGGCCTCAGGGCGTATTCGCCTGCGGTAGTCGGCAGCGGAGGCCAAGGCGACCGCCCCCGTATGCGGACGCCCTGGCCTCCTTGCTCGAGCGTCAGCCCTGCGTCTGGTAGAAGGTCTCGGTGATGTGACTCCAGCTAGGGCAGTTTGCGTAGATGGTTGATGATCCGCTAGCGATATATCGCCAGTCTGTGACCACCTGCGGATACGCATAGCAGTTGAGGATGAGTCTAAAGGTGACAGGTCCTCCCCAGCAGGTAGCCCAACCAACCGTGGCGGTGTTCGTGCCGGACGCGCAACTCGTCGCGCTCGCGGGCGCAGCGGCGCCGACGAGCGCTGCTGCGGTGAGGCCAGCTCCCGCAACGCAGCTAGCGACTTTCATCCTGATGGATTTCATAGCAACTCCTTAACTTGGATTCCATTGTTCGAACACGAATAGTCTTTGGGGAAACACCCAGGAAAGGGAATGCTGACCGAAACGTCCGTACGACCCCGTACTCGGGGCATTTCAAAGGCAATCTGCACCTCCAGATCCAGCGTCGGCCGCGGCGCGGCGGGCTTGTTTGGAACGCGCTCAAGCCCTGCGCGGCCCGCGAATGCCAAGGCGGGAATCGCCGGGCTTGATGGATCGTGGGATTGGCGCCTTTGACCGGCGAGTATTGCTTGCCCTGCGTTGCCTCGACGCTCAGTCTCGCCTAGGTTCAGCGGATGAGTTTCGAAGTCGGCGCCGAGGTCTACGGCAGGTTCATGGGCCGTTACTCCGAGCAGTTGGCGTTGCGCTACCTGGAACTCCTCGATCCGTCCCCTGGCCAGCGGGCCCTCGATGTCGGCTGCGGGCCAGGAGCGCTGACCGCGGCGCTGGTAGACCGGCTCGGTGCCGGTGCGGTGACCGCGGTCGATCCGTCGCAATCCTTTGTCGAGGCAGCGCGAACCCGGTTTCCCGAGGTCGTGATCGAGCAGGCCAGCGCCGAGCAACTGCCCTTTCCGGACGGTACCTTCGACCTGGCGGTAGCTCAGCTTGTCGTTCATTTCATGACAGATCCGGTCGCCGGCATCGCTGAACTGGGCAGGGTTACCCGCCCGGGCGGGCTGATATCGGCCTGCGTCTGGGACCACGGAGCTGGCCGTGGACCGCTGTCGACCTTCTGGCGGGCGGTCACCGAGCTCGACCCGTCCGCTCCGGATGAGTCGGACCTGCCGGGTGCCCGCGAAGGGCACCTGCTCGAGCTGTTCGAAGCCGCCGGCCTGGCCGATGTCCGGCCGGCCCAGCTGTCGGTCCGTTCAGTGTTCGCCGACTTCGCCGAGTGGTGGCAGCCCTATACCTTCGGCATCGGGCCGGCCGGTGAGTACGTCGCAAACCTGGACGCTGACCAGCGCCAGCGATTGGCCGACCGGTGCGCGCAGTTGCTGCCGCCGGCACCGTTTACGATCGAGGCAATGGCCTGGACGGCGATCGGACGCGCCTAGGGCAGGCAGCAGCTATGCAGCCGCTAGGCAGCCGCTAGGCAGGCGCTAGGCAGGCTCGGTGGCACGCAGACCGCGCACGATCACCACTGCCAGCACCACCGCTACCAGTGCGGCCAACTCGGTCACCGCCGATACCCCGCTGAGCGCGGCACCTGCCAGCGCGCCGAGGCCGCCGATCATCAGCTCTACCGTCCAGCCGAGACCGAGGCTGTGCACGAACAGCGCTTGTGCGAAAAGGAAAACCGCGCAGCCGATGGCCATCGTGCTGCCCAGCCGCAGCCCGAGCTCGCCGCCAGGATGGGCCACCACATCGTGCAGGCCGGCAGCCAGCAGCACCAGACCGGCCACGTGCAGCAGGTGGCCCAGGCCGTAGGCCCGCAGCGCCACGGTGGCTCGCCGAGCGTCGGCAACCTCGTTCAGCGCATCGGTGGTTCGCTCGGCATCACCGGCGAAATAGGCGAACCACAACCCGGCCAGCAGCGCCATCGAGGCCAGCACCGCCAGCAGCACCGGTGCCGATTCGAGCCGGCCCTGCGCGCCGGCGCCGGTGGCCACCACGGTCTCGCCGAGCGCGATGATTACCACCAGCTGGTGCCGCTCGGCGAAGTGATCGGCCCGCAACGTGAAGCCGTACTCGCGGCTGGTGACGACCGAGGCGACCAGGACGGCCACCGCCAGCGCCCAGCCGATCCAGCCGGCGCGATCCGGGCCGAGTGCGGCAGCCAGGATCAGCAGCACCGGCAGCGATGCGTTGACCGGCAGGATTGCCAGCACCGCGCGGGCCGAACCACCCTGGGACGAGCGGGCGAACTGCAGCGCATGTACCGCGATCACCACTAGGTAGGCGCTCGCGAATGCCCAGCGCGCCGAGCCGAAAGCATCCGGGGTAGCGATCGCCATCACCAGCAACCCGGTCATCCCGACCAGCATCGGCAGCTGGGTGGACAGCGTGGTCGGGCCGACGTTGTTGCTCAGCCAGGCATAGCCGTCATACATCCACCAGGTCAGCAGCAGGATGCCGGCTGCGTGCAGGTAACCGGCGGCGCCGTCGGCGTGCCGGACGACGGAGGTCAATTGGGTTACGGTGAAGACGAAAACCAGGTCGAAGAACAGCTCCAGCATGGTTACTCGCTGGTCCGCGCCCGGTGCGGCTGCCCGTAGCTTCGACAGTGCCATGGCAGCTAACTTATCGCGCCGCTCGGCGCCTAGCGCGCGGCCGAGTTGTACCCGGCGGAGGGTTCGGCCCCTCAGCTTAGGGTTTCAGGTCAGAGTTTCTAGGTACTCGACCACGGTGGCCGGCGCCGGCATCGCCTGGATCTCGGCGCGGATTCCGGCAGCGGCAGCGCGGAATCGGCCGTCGGTGAGCAGCGCCGACACCGCGTCCCGGATCGCCTCAGTGCTGGCTTGGTCTGGGTGCAGCGCGAGCCCGGCCCCGGCGGCCGCGCAGGCGCTCGCGTTGCGGAACTGGTCGGCTGCCTGGGGTAGGCACAACTGCGGCAGGCCGTTGCTGAGCGCGCCGAGAAAGGTGCCCGAACCGGCGTGTGAGACGACCACCGCGCAGTTCGGCAGCAGGTCGGCCTGCGAGACGTAACCGACGACGGTCACGTTGTCCGAGGGCAAGGCCAACGCTGACGGGTCCCCGTCTGGCCCGACCGTCGCCAGGATGCGCACCGGCAGCGCGGCGATCGCGGTGAGCGCGGTCAGCAGCGCCGGGCCGGCGGTGGGAATCGTGCCCAACGTCAGGTAGATCAACGGCCGATTATCGGACGGCTCGATCGGCAGCGTGCTCGGCGGCCCGGTATAGCTGACCGGGCGTAGCTGGCGCACCACCGCGATGTGATCCAGCGGCACCGGGCGGACCGAGGGCGGGCAGATATCCAGGAAGGGCGCGCCGAAGCAACCGGCGTACGGCGGTAGCTGCTGGCCGTGTTGCTGCCACAGCGGCCCGAGCAGTTCCCCTGCGGTGACAACGAATTCCGGCGGGATGGCGCCGCCGAAGGACTGCATCACGCTGGGCACGCCGAGTACTGCCCCAACCAGGGGCGAGGCGAGTTCGGCCTGTTCGTGCACGAGCAGGTCCGGCTGCCAGTCGCGGGCCAGCGACAGCAGGTCGGTGGTCATCGCCGGGGTCAGGGCTGCGCCGAACATGTTCGGAAACATGAAGGCGGCCCGCTCGGGCGGCGGCAGCTGGCCTGCTCGCCGGCGCAGGTCGCCGATCACCTCGGCGAAACGCTGGCCGCGAAGGCCAGCCGGCGCGGCGTGCAAGCCGGCCTGCGAGACCAGGGTGCAAGCGTCCGGATGGCCGGCCCACAGCACCTCGTGGCCGGCGGCCTGGCAGGCCAGAGCGAGCGGGACCAGCGGAAAGACGTGGCCGTGCCCGTGCGTGGACGAGAACAGGATCCGCATCTAGCACCTCCGTTGCGCGCTAGCTTGTCACGAGCCGGCAGCGCGAACACAGTCACCGACCGGCCGAACTAGATTGCAGGGATGGAACCTGAGCGCAGCCTGCCGCCCGAACACGAACTGGTCGCGACGGCGTCCGAGGTCGTCTATCGCAACCGGTGGATGACGGTCCGGGAGGATCAGACATTGCGAGCCGATGGCGCGACCGGCCTCTACGGTGTGGTCGAGAAGCCGGACTTCGCGCTGGTGGTGCCCTACGCGCGCGGCGGTTTTTACCTGGTCGAGCAGTACCGCTACCCGGTACGCGGCCGGTACTGGGAATTTCCGCAGGGCACCTGGACCGGGGTTGCTGAACCTGACCCGATCGAGCTGGCACGCGGCGAACTGGTCGAGGAGACCGGCCTGACCGCGACCGAGCTGACCTCGTTGGGTCATTTCTTCCAGGCCTACGGCTACAGCGAGCAGGGGTTTCACATCTTCCTGGCGACCGGGCTCACCGAAGGGCCGCCGAATCTCGAGGACGAGGAAGCCGGCCTGATCAGCCGGTGGTTCGCCGAGGCCGACGTCTGGGACCTGATCGCCACCGGACGGCTCAAGGACGCGCCGTCGATCGCCGCGCTCGGCCTGTTCGAGCGCCACCGATCCCGCTAATGCTGCTGCTGTCAGGATGATCGGATGGGCCGACCTGATGCTGCGATGATCCGGGTGCGCGGCGCGCGGGTGCACAACCTGCGCGACGTGGACATCGATCTGCCGCGCGACGCGCTGGTGGTGGTAACCGGCGTTTCGGGCTCGGGTAAGTCCTCGCTGGCCTTCGGGACGGTCTATGCCGAGGCGCAGGCCCGCTACCTGGAATCGGTTGCCCCTTATGCGCGCAGGCTGATCGACCAGGTCGCCGTCCCGGACGTTCGCGAGATCACCGGGTTGCCGCCGGCAGTCGCGCTGCAGCAGGCCCGCGGCGCACCGCAGTCACGTTCGAGCGTCGGCACCATCACCGCGCTGTCCAACTCGCTGCGGATGCTGTTCTCCCGGGCCGGCGACTACCCGGCCGGGGCTGGCCGGCTTGATTCCGACGCGTTCTCGGCCAACACGCCGGCCGGTGCCTGCCCGCACTGCCACGGCCTGGGCCGGGTGCACGAAGCCACCGAGGCATCGCTGGTGCCGGATCAAAGTTTGTCTATTCGCGATAAGGCTATTGCGGCCTGGCCCGGCGCCTGGCAGGGCAAGAACTACCGCGACATCCTGGCCACCCTCGGCTATGACGTCGACCGGCCGTGGCGGGAACTGGCCCAGGCCGATCGCGATTGGATCCTGTTCACCGACGAGCAACCGGTCGTCACCGTGCATGCCGAACGTGAAGCGCACCGGATCCAACGTCCATATCAGGGCACCTACCAGAGCGCGCGGCGCTACGTGCTGCACACGCTGGCCAGCTCGCAGAGCACGACGCTGCGCCGAAAGGCGTTGCAGCACGTCGAGGTCCGGCCCTGCCCGGTCTGCGGTGGCGCCGGGCTGCGTCCCGAAGCGCTGGCGGTCACGGTCGCCGGCGCGAGCATCGCCGAGCTCACCGCGTTGCCGCTGACCGCGCTCGCGACCCGGCTGGCCGCCGTCAGCAGTGGCGAGGTCGCGCGCAGCATCGTTCCAGATCTGCTCGCCCGCATCGAGGCATTGTCCGAGCTCGGCCTCGGATACCTCGCGATGAACCGCGCGACGCCAACCCTGTCCGCCGGTGAGCTGCAGCGGCTGCGGTTGGCAACGGCGTTGCGATCGTTGCTGTTCGGCGTGGTGTACGTCCTGGACGAGCCGTCGGCCGGGCTGCACCCGGACGACACTCACGCTTTGCTGGCCGTACTCGATCGGCTGCGCTCCGCCGGGAACTCGCTGCTCGTCGTCGAGCACGAGCTGGACGTGATCGCCCATGCCGACTGGCTGATCGATGTCGGCCCGGGCGCCGGAACGCATGGCGGGCACGTCCTGTACAGCGGGCCGCCGGCCGGGCTGGCTGAGGTGACCGAATCGGTGACCTTTCGTTACCTGGTGAATCCGGTCCGGCCGGCCAACCATGACCGGGCGCCGACCGGCTGGGTCGAACTGCGCGGGGTGGCCCACCACAACCTCGATGCGGTCGACCTCGACCTGCCGCTCGGAGTTTTCACCGCTGTCACTGGGGTTTCCGGCTCGGGCAAGACAAGCCTGATCACCGGGGTGCTGGCCACCGCAGTCCGCGATCACCTCGGTGCGGCGGCCGAGGATGACGATGAGGGTGAGGCTGCCGAGCCGGCCGGCCACATCGCTGCGGTCACCGGCCTGGCTGCGATCAACCGGCTGGTCGAGGTGGATCAACGGCCGATCGGACGCACCCCACGGTCGAATCTCGCCACCTACACCGGCCTGTTCGATGGGGTCCGCAAGCTGTTCGCGGCTACCGACGAGGCGCGCCGGCGCGGCTATTCGGTCGGCCGGTTCTCCTTCAATGTCGAGGGCGGCCGCTGCGAGAACTGTCAGGGCGAGGGATTCGTCGCGGTGGAACTGCTGTTCCTACCCGGGACGTACTCGCCGTGCCCGGTCTGCCATGGCGCGCGGTACAACCCCGAGACGCTTGAGGTGCGTTATCAAGGCAGGTCGATCGCCGACGTCCTCGCGCTGACTGTGGACGCCGCAACCGAGTTCTTCGCCGACTTCCCGGCGATCGCACGCAGCCTGCGCACGCTCGGTGAGGTGGGCCTGGGCTACCTGAGGCTCGGCCAGCCGGCCACTGAGCTGTCCGGCGGCGAGGCGCAGCGGATCAAGCTGGCCACCGAACTGCAGCGAGCGCGGCGCGGTCACACCCTGTTCGTGCTGGACGAGCCCACCACCGGCCTGCATCCGGCTGATGTGGACCTGCTGGTGGGATTGCTGCATTCGCTGGTGGACGCGGGCAATTCGGTGGTCGTGATCGAGCACGATATGGACGTGGTGGCCGGTGCGGACCATGTCATCGACCTGGGCCCAGGCGGCGGGGACGAGGGCGGCCGGATCGTAGCCACTGGCTCACCGGCTGAGGTCGCGCGCTGCGAAGCTAGCCGAACCAGCCAATATCTCAAGGCTGTTCTCGATCGCTAGGGATAGCTGGCCGGCACGCCTGCGCCAAGGATCGTCGATGTCGTAGGGTTCGGCCATGGCCCTGCGACCTGACGAATTCTACGAGCACGCACTCGCGGCCGCCGACAGCGAACGGCGACTGCCGTTATCGCGGATGACCGGGTGGCAGATCAGCCCGTTCGAGCAGGACGGGTTGCGGGTGGCGCCGCTGCGTCCCCCGGTCTTGCCCGAGCCGGACCGGCACGGCGAGGATCCGGCGGCTTGCAACTCCTGCCGCCGCCGGGACGAGGGGATCTGGCTCAACGACCGCTGGCGGCTGACCCGAATCGATGGGGTCGGCGTCCCGCTGGTGCTGATGCTGCATCCGCGCGACCACCATGACCTGACCGACCTGTCCGATGAGCTTGCCGCGGAACTGGGCGTGCTGAGCACTCACATCGCCCGGCACCTGGAGGCGCTGCCGGGCATCGCGCGCGCCCACGTCTACCGGATCGGCGATGGCGGCGCGCACCTGCACGTCTGGTTCTTCGGCCGGCCGGCGGGCCAGCAGCAGCTGCTCGGATCGTGGCTGGTGGTGTGGGACGACCTGCTGCCGGAGTACCCGTCCGAGGTTGCCGACGCTGACGCCGCGCTGGTTGCCGATGCCCTGGTCGGCTCCTACGGTGGCCAGCGCAACAGCCCCAACTGAGTCGCAAGCTTAAGTTGTCCCACAACAGAACAGACCGAACCCTGAGGTTCGGTCTGTTCGGAATTGCCTGTTGCTCAAAAAGTGCGCAAGGGGGGAGTTGAACCCCCACGTCCTTACGGACACACGGACCTGAACCGTGCGCGTCTGCCATTCCGCCACTTGCGCGAGGCGTCTTGAAAAGACGCCATAGATTAGCACGACACATCGGACGCTCCTGATGGGCTCCCAGCCCCACGCGGATACCATCATCACCGGACCGCGCCGCAGATCCGGGTGCCGGGCCGCTGGCCGATCGTTCGTATGCTGCTGTCGCACCCCGAGCGACCGGAGAGGAGGAACCGCACGATGAGCTTGGCTCAGCGCTTCGAGCGCCGCCTCGAAGGCATGGTTGGCTCGGCGTTCGCGCGGGTCTTCAAGGGCCAGGTCGAGCCGGTCGAGATCGGCAACGCCCTGCAACGCGAGGCGATGGACAAGAAGGCAGTGATGGGCAACGGCCAGGTGCTGGCGCCCAACCGCTATCGGGTCACCCTCGGCAACTCCGACTACGACCGCCTCGCACCCTGGGACGCCCAGCTCACCCTGTCGCTGGCCGAACTCGTCCAGGAATACCTGGACGAGCACCGGCTGGCCACCATCGGTGACGTCGAGGTCTACCTGGCCAAGGACCCTGGCCTGCACACCGGCGTGTTCGGGGTCGCGTCCCGGATGGAACCGCAAGCCCCGCCCCGCCGCCGGCCGATGGATTCGATGTCGATGCCGGTGATCAAGGACCATCCTGAGCAGTACGTCCAACCCTTCAGCGCTGGTCAGCAGGCAGCCGCACCACCGATGGCCGGACCGCCGATCGGGCTGCCACCGACCGTTCAGCCCCCGACCGTCCAGCCGCCGGTCTACCAACCCCCCGCCTACGAACCACCGTCCTATCAACCGCCGCCCAGCAACGAGCCGCCGCCATACCTGGAACCGGCCCGCCGGCCGGCCTATCGGGCTCAACTGGTGGTGGACGGCACCCCGCGTGCGGTCGAGCTCAGTACTGGCAGCAACGTGGTCGGTCGGGGTGCGGACTCCGACCTGCAACTGATGGACCAGGGTGTGTCCCGGCGGCACGCCGATGTGCACATAGCTGACGCTCAAGCAACCGTCTATGACCTCGGCTCGACCAACGGAACCTCGGTCAATGGCCACCAGGTGCAGAGCCAGCTACTCCAGCACGGTGATGTGATCCGGGTGGGCCATACCCGGCTGGTCTTCCACGAGGACACCTCTTGACCTCTCCGCTGGCGATTCAGCTGATGCGCTTTGCCTTTCTGGCGCTGCTCTGGCTGTTCATCTACGGCATGGTTCGGGTCATCCGCACCGACCTGCGCACCTCCGGCGCCCCCCGGGTTGCGGTCAGCGCCAAGCCGAACAAGCAGAAGCGCTCCCGGCGGGCCGCCAGCGCCGAAACCCGGCCGGCCCGCGGCGCGCTGTCCCAGCTGATCGTCACCGAGGGTGCGCTGGCCGGCACCCGGATCGCGCTTGCCGGTAAGCCGATCCTGATCGGCCGGGCCAACGACTCGACCCTGGTAGTCACCGACGATTACGCCTCCACTCGGCACGCCCGGATCAGCCAGACCAACAACGTCTGGTACCTGGAGGATCTGGGCTCGACCAACGGCACGTACGTCGGCCAGACCAAGGTGACCGGCCCGCTGCCGCTGGAGGCCGGCGTGGTTATCCGGATCGGCAAGACCGCGATGGAACTGCGATGAGCGCTAAGAGCCAGCAGGCGGCCGGATGCTGACCCTGAAGTACGCGGTGCGCTCGGATCGTGGCCTGGTCCGCAGCAACAATGAGGACTCGGTCTACGCCGGCCCCCGGCTGCTGGCCATCGCCGACGGGATGGGCGGGCACGCCGCCGGCGAGGTCGCGTCCAAGATCGTGATCGGCACCGTCGAGGAACTCGACGAGGACCGTCCGGTCGCCGACCTGATCAGTGCCGTCCGCAGCCGGGTGGACGAGGCCACCGCCGCGCTCGCCCAGGCCGTCGAGGACAACCCGGCGCTGGAAGGCATGGGCACCACGCTCACCGCCATCCGGTTCGCCGGCAGCCGGATCGCGCTGGCGCATGTCGGCGACTCGCGGGCCTACCTGCTGCGGGCCGGCCAGCTGACCCAGATCACCCACGACGACACCTACGTCCAGTCGCTGGTCGATTCTGGCAAGCTGACCGCCGAGGAGGCCGCCCATCACCCGCGCCGGTCGATGATCCTGCGCGCGCTCAACGGCACTGAGGTCGACCCGGACATCTCGATCCGGGAAGCCCGCAAGGGTGACCGGTACCTGCTCTGCAGCGATGGCCTGTCCGACGTGGTTACCGCGACCACCCTGCTGGAGGCGCTGTCTACCGGAACCGTCCAGGAATGCGCCGACCGGCTGATCGAGCTGGCGCTGCGCGGCGGCGGCCCGGACAACGTCACCTGCATCGTGGCCGATGTGGTCGAGGCAACCGAGGGCGACGACCTGCCGATCGTCGGCGGCGCGGTGGTTGATCAGGCCCAGATCGCCGAATCCGGCACCGACACGCCGGCCGGTCGGGCTGCCCGGATTTCCCAGCCAGCCCGCCAGGCGCCGGTCGCGCTGGCGCTGACCGGCCGGCACCCCAGGCGCCGGGTGCTGCTGTCGGTGCTGGCCGCGTTGCTGCTGATCGCCGCCGCGGTCGGCGGTTACGCCTGGACCCAGAAGCAGTACTTTGTCGGCAAGGACGGCAACGAGGTCGCGGTTTTCCGGGGCGTGAACGCGCATTTTGGCCCGGTCAGCTTCTATTCGGTGATCGAGAACAGCGACCTGCGCCTGAGCGACCTCACCCAGTCGGCGGCCGGCCAGGTCAGCAACGGCATCACCGCGAACAGCCGCTCGGACGCAGCGGCGATTCTCAGCCGGCTGGCTGAGCAACTCAAGCCGCTCTGCTCGGCGGCCACCACCCAGGCCCCGACCCCGAGCCGGACGCCGACCCCGAGCCGGACGCCCACCAAGACGTCCACCGCTAAGCCGACTGGCAAGTCCACCGCAAGGAGCACCCCGGCCAGGACCACCCCGTTGCCGACCGCGTCCCCGCTACCGCCGGTCACCACGCCCCCGGTGGACTGCCGATGACCTCGATGACCGTGACCCGGTCGCGCCGCAATACCGAGCTGGCGTTCGTGATCGCGGCGGCGCTGGTGGTCGGCTGTGCCGAGGCGATCGTCGAGATCACCCGGGACAACAAGGTCAGCAGCCACGTTGCCACCTACTCGCTGGTGGTGTTCGCGATCGGGCTGGTCGCGCACCTGGCGATCCGCAAGTTCGCCCGCTACGCCGACCCGTTGATGCTGCCGTGCGCGGTGCTGCTGGTCGGGCTGGGGCTGATGATGATCCACCGGCTGGACCTAGGCCTGGCTCAGAAGGCCGCCGAGGACGGGACGAAGTACACCGGGGTGGCCGCGGCCAGCCAGGTGGTCTGGGCGTTCCTGGGCCTGGCGGTGTTTCTGGCGGTGCTGATCGGCATTCGCGATCACCGGATCCTGGCGCGCTATGCCTACACCCTCGCCCTGATCGGGCTGTTCCTGCTGCTGCTGCCCGCGGTGCTGCCGGCCCAGTACAGCGAGGTGAACGGCGCCCGGATCTGGATCACGGTCGCCGGCTTCTCGATCCAACCCGGCGAGATCTCCAAGATCGCGCTGACCATCTTCGCCGCGTCCTACCTGGTCGCCAAGCGGGACGTGCTGTCGCTGGCCGGCCGCCGGTTCGCCGGCATCGACCTGCCGCGCGGGCGCGACCTCGGCCCGGTGCTGGTGGCCTGGCTGATCAGCATCGGGGTGCTCGTCCGAAACCACGACCTGGGCACGTCCCTGATGTTCTTCGGGCTGTTCGTGGTGCTGATCTACGTGGCCACCGAGCGGGTCAGCTGGGTGATCATCGGCGTGCTCCTTTTCATCGGCGGGTGCCTGGTGTCCTATCAGCTGTTCGGCACCGTCAAGGAGCGGGTGGACGTCTGGCTGCACGTGTTTCGCTACACCCAGGACCAGGGTTATCAGATGGCCCAATCGCTGTTCGGCCTCGGCACCGGCGGCCTGTTCGGCGCCGGCCTCGGCGGTGGCCGGCCGGAACTGGTGCCGGTGGCCAAGTCCGACTTCATCCTGTCCTCCTTCGGTGAGGAACTCGGCCTGTTCGGCCTGGTCGCGATCCTGGCGGTGTACCTGGTGTTCATCTCACGCGGCTTTGCCACCGCGCTGGCCGTGCGCGACGCGTTCGGCAAGATGCTGGTGACCGGGCTGTCCTTCTCGCTCGGCCTGCAACTGTTCGTGGTGGCCGGTGGAATCTCGCGGCTGCTGCCCGAGACCGGCCTGACCACCCCGTTCCTGTCCTACGGCGGTTCGTCGCTGGTGGCCAACTTCGGCCTGCTGGCGCTGATGATTCGGGTCAGCGACGCCGGCCACCGGCCGCCCAGCGTGCCGCCGTCGGCGGTCACCACCGAGAGCGGGCCGGTCCCGGTTGTGTCCGGTGATCGCGGGTGAACCGGCCGATCCGGCGGGTGTCGGTGTTCGTCGGCATCCTGCTGTTGGCGGTGGCGCTGAACCTCAACTGGGTGCAGGTGATCAAGGCCGACAACCTCAAGGACAACACGGCCAACCGGCGCACCGTGCTCGATCAGTACAAGCGCCAGCGCGGCTCGATCGTGCTGCAGGGCTCGGGCACCCCGATCGCTGAATCGGTACCGACCAAGGACGCGCTGATGTACCAGCGCAAGTACCTGGGTGGGGCTGCCTACGCCCCGGTGACCGGCTTCAACTCGCTGTACTACGGCAACGCCGGTATCGAATCAGCTGAGAACAGCGTGCTGTCCGGTTCGGACGACCGGCTGTTCGCCCAGCGGCTGACCAACCTGCTGACCGGCCGGGACACCCGCGGCGGCAACGTGCTGCTCACCATCAACCGGCAGGCCCAGGCGGCCGCCTACGCCGCGATGGGTGGTCGCAAGGGTGCCGTGGTCGCGCTCGATCCGACCACCGGCGCGATCCTGGCCGCGGTCAGCACCCCGTCCTATGACCCGAACTCGCTCAGCTCGCACTCGCCGGACGGCATCCAGGCGGCTTACAAGAAGTACAACGCCGACCCGAACAACCCTTTGTTGAACAGGGCATTCGACGTCACCTACCCGCCCGGATCGGTGTTCAAGCTGGTGGTCAGCGCGGCCGCGTTGAAGGCCGGGCGCACCCCGTCCACCAGGATTGCGGCGGTGAACGCGCTGACCCTGCCGCAGACCAACACCAAGCTACGCAACTTCGGTGGCGAGCAGTGCGCCGACGGCAAGACCGACACGCTGGATCACGCGCTGACCATCTCGTGCAACACCGCCTTCGCCCAGCTCGGCATGGACCTGGGCACCGACGCGGTCAAGCAGCAGGCGCGCCTGTTCGGCATCGACGACAACGACTTCACCATGCCGCTGCGGGTGGCCGGCTCGTCCACCGGCCCGATCGTGGACCAGGCCGCGCTGGCCCAGTCCTCGATCGGCCAGCGTGACGTCCGGGTCACCCCGCTGCAGGCGGCGATGATCTCGGCCGGTATCGCCAACGGCGGCAAGCTGATGCTGCCCTACCTGGTGTCGGAGGAGCAGGCGCCGAACCTGTCGGTGCTCAGCCACACCGACCCGCAGGTGTTGAACCAGGTGATGAATTCCAGCCAGGCAACGCTGGAGACACAGATGATGATCGACGTTGTCAACAAGGGAACCGGAACCGCTGCC
>JBDSAN010000117.1:0-3139 GCA_039922115.1 Jatrophihabitantaceae bacterium | reverse complement strand
GGGCACCGAAGCGTCCTTGGCCGGGTTCCAGAACAGCCCGAAACACTCGATCAGAAAGGTCGCCAGGTAGAGCACGGTCAAGGTGTGAAAGAACGGGATCGCGGCGAACAGCACAAACCGGATCAGGTCGGTGATCACCATCGTCAGCCGGCGGTCGAACCGGTCGGCGAACGCGCCGGCCAGCGGGCCGAGCACCACCGAGGGCAGCAGCCGAACCACCAATACCCCGCCGAGGGCGTAGTTCTGCGCCTGGTAGCCGGTGGCCAGTTGGGTAGCCAGCGCGGTGGTCGCGAGCAGGCCGAGCCAGTCACCCAGGCTGGATAGGCCGGTGCAGTACCAGAGCCGGCGGAACGGGGTGCTGGTCAGTACACCCTTGATCGCGCTCGTTCCGGAAGCCATCGTGCCCGAGCTGTCATCGCCTCGGGCACGCCCGAGTTCGGGATGCCTGCGTTCGACGGCGATGACGACTCCCTGACCTGCGTGATGTGCGGTTGCGCCCAGCGTATCGGCCGGCACCGACATGGTGAACGTCGACGATTGCCCCGCCTGCCCCGTCCCACCCCTCAGCTACCGCCTCAGCTGCCGCCTCAGCTGCCGGTCAGTGCCAGCAGCCGGCGCAGGCCGGTGGTCAGGGCAGCGCGCTGCGATCCGGTCAGGCCGGCCAGCAGCGCTTCCTCGGTGCCCAGCAACGCCACCAGCGCGGCGTCCACCCGCCTGCGGCCGAGCGGGGTCAGCCGGATCAGCACCTGCCGCCCGTCCACCGGGTGCGCCCGGCGCACGACCAGGTTGCGCTCGACCAGCCGGTCCAGCCGGTTGGTCATCGTCCCGGACGTGACATGGGTGGCCTCGATGAGCTGGCCCGGGGTCTGCTGGAACGGCGGGCCGGATCGGCGCAGCGCGGCCAGCACATCGAACTCGTGGGTGGCCAGCCCGTGCTCGGCGAAGGCCTGGCTGCGCCGCTCGTCCAGCAGCTGCCCGATCCGGCTGATCCGGCTCAGTACCTGGATCGGCGACAGGTCCAGGTCTGGCCGCTGCTCGGCCCAGGCGGCCGCGATCAGATCGACTTCATCGGTCATCGGACGAGCCTAGCAAGATATCTCGATATCAAGGCATGTTATCTTGACGTCGAGACATATGACTGACACGGAGGTGCTCGATGCGTTGGGACCCAGCTCAATACGCCCGCTACCAGAGCGAGCGGAACCGGCCATTCTTCGACCTGCTCGGCCAGGTCGGCGCGCAATCGCCCGGCACCGTGGTCGATTTGGGCTGCGGACCGGGCGAGCTGACCGCGGCCGCCGGGCAGCGCTGGCCATCGGCGCAGGTGCTCGGGCTGGACTCGTCGCTGGAGATGATCGAGCGTTCGGCTGGCTACCAGGGCGATCGGGTGCGCTTCGAACTCGCCGACGCCGCCGCGTTCGACGCCACCGGGGTGGACGTACTGCTCAGCAACGCGCTGCTGCAATGGGTACCTGAGCACAGCCGGCTGCTGCTGGACTGGGCCGAACAGCTCAATCCGGACGGCTGGATCGCCTTCGCGGTACCGGCCAATTTCGACTCGCCGTCCCACCTGCTGATGCGCGAACTGGCCGAGTCCGCCCGCTGGTCGTCCCAACTGGCCGGCACCCTGCGGCATGCCGACGCGGTCCGTCCGGCAGCCGAATACCTCTCATTGCTGACCGGGGCGGGCCTGCGGGTCAACGCCTGGCAGACCCGTTACCTGCACCTGCTGACCGGCCCGGACCCGGTGCTGGAATGGGTGCGCGGCACCGGGCTGCGGCCGGTGCTGGCCGCGCTACCGGCCGATCAGGCTGCCGAGTTCGAAGCCGAGTACCGGCAGCAGCTACGCCAGGCCTACCCGAGCGAGGCGTTCGGGACGGTGTTTCCGTTCCTGCGCACGTTCGTGGTGGCGCACAAGGGCGGTTCGGCATGATCACCGGTATCGATCACGTCCAGGTGGCCATCCCGGCCGGCGGTGAGGAGCTGGCCCGGCGGTTCTACGGCGACCTGCTCGCGATGACCGAGCAGGCCAAGCCGGCCGCACTCGCCGGCCGCGGCGGCTGCTGGTTCAGCGCCGGAACGGCCATCCTGCACCTGGGCGTCGAAACACCGTTCAGCCCGGCGCGCAAAGCACATCCGGCATTCGAGGTGGTCGACCTCGATGCCCTGTTCGACCGGCTGGCCGCGGCCGGTCACCACGGCGTGCGGGCCGACAACGAGCTTGCAGGCGTCCGCCGATTTCACTGCGCTGACCCGTTCGGCAACCGGCTCGAGTTCCAGCAGGTTTAGCGTCCAGTCAACGGAGCCCGCCGGGCTCGTCAATGTCAGGCAGGTCGGCCAGCGCCAGCTGTTCGGTGGCACGCAGCACCGCCTGCCCGCTCACCATGCTGCGCAACACCGATGCGCCGTCGGTCAGCGCACGGGCCCGCAGCCGGCTCGGCCGCCCCATCGCCTGCCCCTGATCGATATCGACCTGCAGCCAGCCCGGCTCGCGATGTCCGGCTAGGTCAGCCAGGTAGGCAGCGAGCGCGCCGGCAGCGACCCCAGTCGCCGGATCCTCGGCGAAGCCGGCGTCGACCGGAAACTGCCGGGCCACCACATGATCGGGGCGACCGTCCGGGTGCGGGGCGAACAGGTAGGCGCCGGTGCATTTGTAGGCCCGGCACAGCCGCCACAGCTCAGGCAGGTCAGGCACCGCCCGGTGCAGGTCGCCGGCCCGGTCCAGCGGCACGATCAGCTTGGGCCGCGACACGCTCACCGGTCGGATCGGCTGGCCGATCGCGCTAGCCGGCAGCCCGAGCGCGGCGCCGAGTTCGGTCGCTGCCAGCACTGGCGGCCCGAGCCACGGCGCCTGCTGCTCGACGGTGACGGCCGGCCGATCACCACCGGTCCAGCTGATCCGGCAGTCACCCGAGGCCGTGCTGGCGATCAGCTGCGAACCGGTCACCGTGCCGGCCGCGACCAGCACCGTGGTCGCGGCGACGGTGGCATGTACGCACATCGCCATCTCGTGCCGGGGCACGAAGAACCGCAACCGCAGCCGGCCGTCCTCGCCGGTCAGCACGAAGCCGGTCTCCTGCTGGTAGTGGGCCGCGATCGCCTGCAACTGCCGGTCCGACAGGCCCGTGGCATCGGCGAC
>JBDSAN010000116.1:0-13178 GCA_039922115.1 Jatrophihabitantaceae bacterium | reverse complement strand
CCGGGTGGAGGAGTTTGGCCTGAAGAAGATGTGGCGTTCGCCCAACGGGACGATCCGCAACATCCTCGGCGGGGTGATCTTCCGCGAGCCGATCATCATGGCCAACGTGCCGAGGCTGGTGCCCGGCTGGACCAAGCCGATCATCATCGGCCGGCACGCCTTCGGTGACCAGTACCGGGCCACCGACCTGAAGGTGCCGGGCGAGGGCACCCTGACCCTGACCTTCACCCCCAAGGACGGCAGCGCGCCCACCGAACTGAACGTCTTCGAGTTCCCTGGCCCCGGCGTCGCGCTGGCGATGTACAACCTGGACGCCTCGATCCGCGACTTCGCGCGCGCCTCGCTGAACTACGGCCTGCAGCGCAACTACCCGGTGTACCTGTCGACCAAGAACACCATCCTCAAGGGCTATGACGGCCGGTTCAAGGACATCTTCGAAGAAATCTTCAACGCCGAGTTCAAGGCGGACTTCGATAAGGCCGGCATCACCTACGAGCACCGGCTGATCGATGACATGGTGGCGGCCGCGCTGAAGTGGGAAGGCGGCTATGTCTGGGCTTGCAAGAACTACGACGGGGACGTCCAGTCCGACATCGTCGCGCAGGGCTTCGGCTCGCTCGGCCTGATGACCTCGGTGCTCACCACTCCGGACGGCAAGATCGTCGAGGCCGAGGCGGCACACGGCACGGTCACCCGGCACTATCGCCAGCACCAGCAGGGCAAGCCGACCTCGACCAACCCGATCGCCTCGATCTTCGCCTGGACCCGGGGCCTGGCCCACCGCGGCAAGCTGGACAACACCCCCGAGGTAACCCACTTCGCCGAGGCCCTGGAGCGGGTCTGCATCGAGACCGTCGAGTCTGGTCAGATGACCAAGGACCTGGCCCTGCTGATCAGCAAGGACAGCCCTTGGCTGACCACCGAGGACTTCCTGGCCGCGATCGACGCCAACCTGCAGAAGGCGATGGGGTAATCGGTCCGATCGGCCAGCGTCAGGTGCTGGCCAGCTGATGCCCGCGCCTCGGCAGGTTCTCAGCGGCGGCCCGGTGCAGCAGCAGCGCCTCCCGGTCGGCACCGGGTAGCGCCAGCGCCCGGTCGTAGTCGGCGACTGCCTGCTCGGACGAGCCTGCCTCGTGCAGCGCCAAGCCCCGGTTCAGCAACAGGTCCGGGTCGTCGCCGGATAGTGCCAGGGCCTGGTTCAGGTCCTCGACCGCCAGCCGGAACCGGCCGTCCTGGTGCCGGACGGCGGCCCGGTAGATGTAGGCCGGTGCGTGCGCGGCATCGATGGCCAGCGCCTGGTCGTAGGCGGCCTCGGCGGCAGCGACCCGGCCCAGCGCGTCCTCGGCCAGGCCGAGCAGGCACAGCAGCTCCGGATCGTCCGGGCAGTAGGACAGGCCGTCCCGTGCGATGGCCGCGGCCCGTTCTGGTTCGTCCTTGTCCAAAAAGCACATTCCCAGGTTGACCCAGCCGTCGATGAAGTCCGGGTCGATCTCGACCGCGAACGCCAGGTCAGTGATGGCCGAGTCCAGTTCGCCGCGCTCGATGTAGACGTTGGCCCGGTTGTAGAACAGGCCTGAGAACGGTGAGGAAACCTCGATCGCCTGGGCATAGTCGGTCAGCGCACCATCCAGGTCACCGGTCTTGCGGCGCAGGTTGGCCCGGTCGAGGTGGTACTCGACGTAGTAGGGGTCGACTTCGATCAGCCAGCTGAAATCGCGGTAAGCCTCCTCGTAGCGGCGCAACGCGACCAGCACCCGGGCCCGGTTGTGCACCAGTTGGGTGCGGTGCACCAGGTACCGGTCAGCGGGCAGTTCCCGGTCGATCCGGGCGATTCCCTCATCGACCAGCCGATGCGATTCTTCCAGCCGGCCCCGGTGCATCTCGATCAGCGCGAGCCCGTTGTCCTCGTATACCTGGAAGAACACGCCTTCGATCGGGTCGGTTTCCATGCTGGCCAGTGCGCGGGCGGTATTGATCGCCTCCAGCGCCCGGTCGTGGTCGCGCGGGGTGTAGAACCGGGTGTGCAGCATGGCCAGCGCGTAGTAGCAGGTCATGTGCACCCGAGGCCTGGGGTAGCGGCGCATCAGGTCGCGGTAGAGCAGTTCGGCCTCGCTGAAGCGCTGCAGCTGCACCAGCGCGCTGGCCGCCTTGGCCGTGAAGTGGCCGTAGTCCAGCTGGTGCAGCTCCGGATCGCTGACCGCTCGACCGCGCAGGCCGATGTCCAGGGTGGCCGTCGAGTAACCCACCGACAGGCAGTACTCGACCGCTTCGCGCAGCGCGTGCCGGCCGGCTCCGGTCGGGTCGCTGCCGCGCTCCAGGTGGTACGGGATGGCCCCGGTCCGCAGGCCCCAATGCGGCTGCTCGGCGAGCTCGGCAGCCCGCCGGTCATGTAGCTCGGCCCGCGCGGCCGGTTCGCAGTCGAGGTAGGCGGCCAACTCAGCCGGCTCGTCGCTGGCCCCGTCGCTGTTGATGAAAGCCGCCACCAGGTCGGTTCGCGACCGAGTTTCGGCTTTCTCGGTAACGGTATCGACCACAACTTGAGCGGTGAAGCGAGCCAGCGCCGCACGCAACTCCGGACAGTCCGGTTCGCTACCGGTACCGATCACGACCCGCAGCAATCCCGGTTCTGCGCGGCGGAGCAGGATCGCCAGGAACTCCTGCTCGGCCAGGTCGGCCTGCTCGGCCTGGTCGAAGTGCAGCGTCCACGGCTCGGTGGCCTCGCTACGCCGAGCGTGTTCGAGCAGCAGGCTGACCAGGCCGTGCGACAGCCCCCGAATCCAGCTGTTGCCGTAGTAGCGGGTGCGTTCCTCGTGCGGGGTGATCTCGACCAGGGTGCGTGGGCCGGGGCCGATCAGCTCGGCGAGTTCCGGCACGATCGAGGTCAGCTCCGCGTGGTGCGCGGTCACCAGTTCCGGCCAGCGCGCCCAGGCAACCGGGACGGCCTGTTCCAGCACCGGCCGCAACCCGCCGAACGGGCCGTGCCGGTAACGGTGGCAGCTGTGCCAACCAGCCGGCTCGCCGGCTGCCTCGCGGCGCTGGGTGCTGCGCCCGCCGGACAACCACAGGTGTGCGGTCATGATGGATCACCTTCCAACATCGGGGAAATACCGGCCAGCCGGTCGTGTGGTTGCCGCGGCTCGGCTGCCCGGCGCTGGCCGTTGTGCTTGCGATAGGCGATCACCGCGGCGGCGATCAGCTGGGCCAGGCTGAGGCTGACGAAGCACGCGCGGTCCCAGAACGCCGGGTCGCCGGCACCGAGCTGCAGGCCGTCCCAGACCAGCCGGGCCAGCTGGACGAACACCGGTGCGATGATGAAGATCCAGACCCCGGTGAACACCAGCACGCCGACCACCAGGAATGGTGAGTACCAGCGCGCTGCCCGCAACTCCTGCGGGCTCCACCGGGTGGAATCCAGCTGCCGGTCGGTGCGGCCGAGCAGGCGATCGAACCGGTTGCGTACCAGCGCGATCGAGGCGCCGTGCACGTCCTGGCAGTTCAGCGCGGTAGCCAGCACGAAATAGATGTCTGTCTGCAGGAAAAGTACAAATTGATAGGCGATGCGGGTGACTATCGGAAAGCTCAGTGCGAATGCCAGCCTGCTGTAAAGGTGATCGTGCGCGGAGTTGCTCCGAAGCAGGTAGCCGGCAATGTCGAGAATGGCGATCAGCACGATGTCGCAGACCAGGCCGGCCAGAAAGCACAGGTAGCGGTGGCGCTTGGGCAGCGTCAGCAATCCGTTCAGCTGGGTTTCGGCGACCAGGATGTACATCCGGGTGCCGACGCCGATCCGGCTGGGCAGGCCACGTCGCCGGCCGGCCAGGGTGTGAAAGGCCTCGTGCGCGAACAGCAGCGGCAACTGGCCGAACACCACGGTCAATTCGACCGCGAGCGCGGACTTGGTGAAGAACAGCTGGCCCGGATGCGGGGCATAGCTCGGGTGCCGAATCAGCAGGGTGGCCAGCACGATGGCAAGGGCCAGGTAGCCCAACCAGGCCAGCGGGCTGAAGGCCAGCCGGCCGAGCCGCTGAAACCGGACCGGGCCACCGACCTCGGCGACCGGCTCGCCCGGACGGCGGAGGAAGCCGAGTTCGTCCAGGGTTTGCAGCAGATCGTCCAGATCCAGCTGCTCGCCGTAGCTGGCGGCGTACCAGTCCCGGACCTCAGCCGGTGACCGGCCCTGCTGCAGCTGGCTGACGACTGCGGCGCCGTCGGCCGGAAAGACCGCGAACGAGTCGGTATCCATCCGTCCGATCAGCACGTCCTCGCCCTCGGCGACCATGGTCAGCGGGTGCAGCGCGACACTGCTGGTAGTGATCATGCTGGCACCTTTCTGGGCTGGGTAGGACGGTCGGGCTGCCGGACGCCGTGGTCATCGCTGCTGACGGGTGGTACCCGTGCGATGACCACGGCGCTCGGCCCGGCTTACAGGGCGAAGGCGGTGTAACCACCCGGGCAGGCAGCCGTGAGCTTCACGGTCGCGGTCTTACGGACGACGATCTTCTTCATTGGAATTCACCTCCTATGCGATGTGATCGGGATTCGATACCCGGGCTTGGGTATCGGACGGTTATCCGGGCACGACCGAATCGCGTTCGAGCACCGCTGAAACTGCGGGCCGTCGCGCTTTCCGGTGAGCATCAGGTTTCGATCCGGCTGGCCAGGTTGGCCGATCCGGAAGTCACTCGCTGTGACGGACTGATTAAAGGACGTATATCGCTTTACTGTCAATAGGTATGAACCAAGTGAAACTCTTAAAGCAGACAATGGCTGCCCCGGTCGCAGGACGAGCCGATCCGGCAGAATGAGCGGCGTGCTCGCAGCCAATCCAGCCGGCGCCAGCGGTCGGCTCGCGGCCACGCTGGCCGGCTATGACCGGCTGTTCGCAGCCTGCTCGATCGGGCCGGCCCGGGTGCGCGCGGTGGCTGACAGCGCCCGGTCGGCGCTGGCCGCCTGGGCGCCGGACCTGGCTGCCGAAATCGAGGCGATCGCGGCCGCGGCGGGTGAGCCGGCCTGGCGGCTGTACGCCCTGAACGCCCGGACCGAGGTGCTGGCCGCGGTCGATAGGCCAGCGGCCGGTCGGGACTGCTCCACGATTGCTGGACCTGGCCTGGGTGCTCAAACCTGGGATTGGCACGTCGAGCTAGCCGGTTGCTGGCAGCTGCTCGGCCAGGCCACCGCGACGATCCCGTTCGTCACCCTCACCGAGATCGGAATCCTTGCAAAGATAGGGGTAAACGCGGCCGGGGTCGGGCTGCTGTTCAACATCCTGGGGCACCGAGCCGACACCGGCCTGGGCGGCGTTCCGGTGCACGCGCTGGCCCGGCGAGTGCTGGACAGCGCCACCGATGTTGAGTCCGCGGTGGCCATCATTGCCGGCGCTCCGCTGGCCGCCTCGTCCTGCTTCACGGTGCTGGACGAGCGCCGGGCGGTGTGCCTGGAGGCCAGTCCGGCCGGGGTCCGGGAGCTGGCCGCGAACCAGGCCGGCTGGCTGGCGCACACCAACCACTTTCTCGACCCGGTCCTGGCCACCGCCGACCTGCGGGTCGGTGCCGAATTCGACACCGAGCCACGGCTGGCCCTGTTGCGCCACCGGCTGGACCAGGTCCAGCCGCAATCACCCGATGAGCTAAGGCAATTGCTCTGCGCTCACGATGGCGACGGGGCGCCGGTCTGCTGCCACGCACCGGCCGGCGGCCCGCTGGGCACCCGATGGCAGACGCTGGCCACGGTGGCGGTGCTGCCGGCCGAGCGCAGCTTGCGGGTGCTTGCTGGTGGACCGTGCGGGCCGACCGACTGGACGATCAGCTGGCCGCCTGGTACCAAGACGCCCGAACTGGGCAATCAGGGCTGCTGACCGGGTGGCCGCCAACTGGCACCGTTGAGCACTGTCGACCGGGCGTCGAGTGGGCGCAAGCCGGCCGGCGACGTCCGGCAGGAGGTGCATGGTGCGTGGTTTGCTGCTCCGGCTCGCCGAGTCGGACACCGAGGCTGCCGCGGCGTTGCGGATCATCTCCTACTTCGACGCCCTGATCGATCATCACAACAGCGACCTGCGCTCGCTGGTCCGGGCCGCCGCCGCGCTGGCCGAGTGCCCGGCCGGGTTGCAGACCAGCGAGGGTGAGCTGATCTGCTTCGACCAGGCCGGCCAGCCGGTGCGAGCGGTCGATCACCCGGCCGAAGTCACCACCACCGGGCGCGGGGACCGGGTGTGGCTGCTGCGGCCGGCCGCGCTCGAACCGACCGATCAGCTGATCCTCGAGCGGATGGCGCTGACCGTCGCGGTGATGATCGAGCGGCGACAGCGCTCGATCCGCAAACCGAGCTTCGGTGACCCGGCGCTGGTGGAACTGGTGCTGTCGGCCCGCGAGGAGACCGCCGACCGGACCAGGGCAATCGGCCTGCTCGGGCTGCGTAGCGACCTGCCGTTGCGGGTGGTGGCGCTGGCCACCCCGGCCGGCATCGACCCGGCTGCGGCCGCGGTGGCGCTGCTGGCCCGGGCCCGGCCGGCGACCAGGTCGGCGCACCTGACCGTGCTCGGCGGTATCGCGGCCGCGCTGGTGCAGGATCGGGGCGAGCAGTCGCTGGCCACCGACCTGTGCGAGGCGCTGCGGGCGCGTGCCACGGCCGGACCTGGCCAGCCGCGAATTCGCTGCGGGATAAGCCGATCGGGCGATCCGCTGGCCGCGCACGCCAGCTGGTTGCAGGCCGCGTCCGCGCTGAAGTTCGCGGTGCACAACTCACCGGAGCAGGCCGTTGCCTCCTACGACGCGCTCGGGCCGCTGACCCTGCTGGCCGAGATCCCGCCGGACCGGATTGCCAGCCAGCCGGACGTGCTCGCGCTGGAACGGCTGGCCAGCACCCCGCACGGCGCGCAGGACGTCGAGGCGCTCGACCTGTTCTGCCAGACCGGATCGTTTCGGGCCGCGGCGGCAGCGCTGCACCTGCATCACAGCTCGGTCGCGGCCCGGCTGGCGCACGTCGAGGAAGCCCTCGGCTGGCGGCTGGACACCCCGGAGGGCCGGTTCCGGGCACGGCTGTCGCTGCTGGCCCGCCGGCTGGCCAGCAACAGCTGACCCGCCGACTGTCGGAGGAATCCGCGCCGGATTCCCGACAGCTGTCGGATGAGTTTGGTCAACGCCAGCAGGCACAGTGGTGCTCCGACGAGAGCTGGATGGGCAACTATGGCCAAGTACCGAATCGATCCCGAACTGGCTGCCGCGATGGTGCTGCTGCCGGACTCCTCGGTGACCGACATCCCGACCATCCGGGCCGATGAGGCGGCCTTCATCGCCGGCCTGCGCGCACCGGACCTGACCGGGGTGCTGGTCGAGGAGCGGCTGCTGCCGGCCGAGGCCATCGATGCCGAGCTCGCCGGGCTCAGCACGGACAGCATGCTCGAAGCCGGCCCCGCGCCGGCCGCCGCGCTGCGAGTGCGGATCTACCGTCCGTCCGGCGGCGGTGAGCCGGCCGGCCTGCTGCACCTGCATCCGGGCGGCTTCGTCGGCGGTGACCTGGACATCGACCACGCCTGGAAGGTCGAGCTGACCCGCAGCCTGGGCATCACCATCGTCTCGGTCGACTACCGGCTGGCGCCCGAGCACCGGTACCCGGCAGCGCTGCTGGACTGCTACCGCGGGCTGCGCTGGTTCGCCGACCAGGCCGATGACCTCGGCATCGACCGGAACCGGATCGGGGTGATCGGCCAGAGTGCCGGCGGCGGGCTGGCCGCCGCGCTGGCGCTGCTGGCCCGCGACCGGGGCGGTCCGGCGATCTGCCTGCAGGTGCTGGTGCAGCCCGAACTCGATGATCGGCTGAACACGCCCAGCATGCGGGCCTTCACCGACACCCCGGTATGGAACCTGCCGCGCGCGTTGATGAGCTGGCAGTCCTACCTGGGCGGCCAGCGCCATGCCCGCGGTGACGTGCCCTGCTATGCCGCGCCGTCCCGAGCCACCGACCTGGCGGGGCTGCCGCCTGCCTACCTGAGCGTGGCCGAGTTCGATCCGCTCCGCGACGAGGGGATCAACTACGCCAGCGCGCTGCTGCAGGCCGGGGTGCGTACCGAATTGCACGTCTTTCCCGGCACTTTCCACGGTTCGTCGGTGGTGCAGAACGCGCCGGTGACCCAGCGCGAGAACGCCGAGATCCTCGTGACGTTGCGCGAGGCGCTGATCCGGTAGGGCACGACTGCCGGTGCCCAAGCGCGTCAATCCTTCGAGAAAGGCAAGTCCCATGAAGCAGAACCTGATCGGCAGGCGGTCGGCAATCGCCCTGCTCAGCACGGTCGTCCTGGCCGCCGGCTGCACCTCTGGTGGCTCCGATTCGACCAGCACCAAGTCCACGGCGAACCTGACCATGATCCTCACCTCGCCGCCGACCAGCCTGAATCCCGGCCTGATGAACGTCGACCCGAACAACCTGGCCTACGAGCAGCTTGGCTACGCGCCGCTGATCCGGGTCGGCCCGGACGGCACCTACAGCCCAGCGCTGGCAAGCTCGTTCGGCTATGTGGGAACGGGCAATACTCAATTCCAACTGCAGCTGCGGCCGGGCCTGAAGTTCGCCGACGGCAGCCCGTTGACCGCGGCGTCGGTGGCTGCCTCGATCAGCTACGCGCTCAAGGCCGGTGGCTCGGCCGCGGCCTGGCTGGGTAGCTGCGGCTCGATCACCGCCACCAGCGCCGATCGGGTAATGATCAGCTGCACCAGCCCGAACCCGACTCTGCCGCTGCTGCTGTCACAGAACGCGCCGTTCGGCTTCGTGATCAGCCCGGCCGGCCTGGCCAAACCCGACTCGCTCAAGACTGCCACCTTCGGCGCCGGGCCGTACCTGCTGGACGGCAAGCAGACGGTCGCCGGTGATCACTACGTGTACCTGCCGAACCCGAACTACTTCGATCAGAAGGCGATTCACCACCAGAAGGTCACCCTGAAGGTGGTGGCCAACCCGAGCGCGGTGCTGAGCAGCATCCGGGCCGGTCAGGCCGACCTGGCGATCGGGGACCCGTCCACTGCCGATGCGGCCAAGGCCGCCGGGCTGGCCGTCTACAGCGCGCCGTCCTACACCACCGGGGTGGACCTGTTCGACAGGGCCGGCACGCTGGCCAAGCCGCTGGCCGATCCGCGCGTGCGGCAGGCGTTGAACTATGCCCTCGACCGCGCCGCGATCACCAAAGCCCTGTTCGGATCGTATGGAACCGCAACCACCCAGCTGATGACGCCGGTCTATGACGGCTATGACCCGGCGCTGAACAGCGAGTACGGCTACGACCCGGCCAAGGCCAAGCAGTTGCTCGCCGATGCCGGCTACCCGAACGGCTTCTCGATGCAGATCGAGGCCTGGCAGGGCTTCAACATCGCACAGGTCACCCAGGCGATCATGGGCTACTGGGCCAAGATCGGAGTCAAGGCGGTACTCACCTCGGACGCGGCGCCGGCCAGTTGGGTGAGCAACGTGCTGGCCAAGAAGTTCCCAGCCGCCGGCTACGGCTATGCCGGGTTGCCGGTGTTCCAGACCGCGCAGAACTGGTTCCGTCCCAGTGCGAACCCGTTCAACCCGTTCTCATCAGCAGATCCGCAATTGACCGCATTGCTTGACCAGGCCGCCGCGGCCGCACCCGAGCAGGCCTCGGCGCTGTCGATCCAGGCGATGCGCTACGCGCTGCTACAGGGGTGGTTCGTTACGACCTCGCTGGTCGATGCGGCCTACTACACCCGCAAGGGCCTGACCGGGGTGACGGTGACGCCGCGCAACATCTTCACTGACCTGACCCAGATCACGCCGAACTGATCCGGTTTCGGTTGCAGGGAAAGAGGGTTCGCGTGCTCAGGCTGATCGGACGGCGACTGCTGGTCTCGATTCCACTGCTGTTCGTGGTGAGCTTCCTGACCTTCGGCCTGATCTCGCTGCTGCCCGGTAGCCCCTCGGTGACCATCCTCGGTCCGACCGCCAGCCAGCAGCAGTACCAGCAACTGGACCAGCAACTGGGCCTGAACCGCCCGCTCTGGACCCAGTACACCAGCTGGCTGGCCCGGGCGGTGCGCGGCGACTTCGGTGATTCGCTGATCACCGGCGACCCGGTGCACAAGGTGCTGACCGATCGGCTGCCGGTGACCCTGTCGCTGATCGCCGGGGCGACCCTGCTCGCCGCGCTGCTGGGGGTCGGACTGGGCATCGCCGGGGCGGTCCGGCGCGGCCGGCGGGCCGACGCGGTCAATGTGATCTCGCTGGCCGGGTCGGCGATCCCGAATTTCTGGTTGGCGCTGGTGCTGGTGGCCACCTTCTCGGTGTCGCTGCGGTGGCTGCCGGCCACCGGTTACACCAGCCTGGCGGCCGGCCCGTGGCCATGGGCGCGGTCGCTGCTGCTGCCGTGGTTGGCGCTCGGACTAGGCGGGACGGCGGTGATCGCCAAGCAGACCCGGGACGGTTTCGCCGAGGCGATGTCGATGGATTTCATCCGAGTGCTGCGGGCCAATGGCCTGTCCGAACGCTCGATCCGGTACCGGCACGCGCTGCGCAACGCGGCGATTGGAATCGTCACCACCATCGGAATGGTGTTCGTCGGCCTGCTGTCCGGCTCGGTGCTGATCGAGACGGTGTTCGCCGCGCCCGGCCTGGGCAGCGCGACAGTGACCGCGACCAGCGAGCATGACCTGCCGGTGATCCAGGGCGCCGTCGTCTACTTCACGTTGCTGGTGGTGGTGATGAACCTGCTGGTGGACCTCAGCTACGGCTGGTTGAACCCGCGGGTGCGGCGATGACCGACCGGCCGAACGGTTTCATCCGGGCGTTGCTGCGGCAGCGGCTGGGCATGCTCGCTGCCGGCTGGTTGCTGCTGGTGCTGCTCGGTGCGCTGGCGGCACCGGTGCTGGCGCCCTACGGTTCCGATGATGCCGACCTGGCGCACGCGCTCGATGGGCCCGGCCGCCAGCACCTGCTCGGCGTCGACCCACTCGGCCGGGATGTGCTGTCCCGACTGCTGTACGGCGCGCCGATCACGCTGGAAGGGGTGCTGCTGGCGGTCGCGGTGTTCGTGCTGATCGGCACCGCCCTCGGGTTGGTCGCCGGGTATTTCGGTGGCCGGGCCGACTGGCTGATCAGCCACCTGACGGACCTGGTGCTGGCGATCCCGGCGGTGGTGATCCTGCTGGTGGTGCTGTCGATCTTTCCGGTCAACCGGTTCGCGCCGATGCTGGCCTTCGGCCTGCTTGCCGCACCTGGCCTGCTGCGGGTGGTGCGAGCTGCCGCACTGAGCATCCGCGAGGAGGCATACATCGATGCGGCAAGGACGTTCGGCATCGGCCCGATCCGGATCATGGCCCGGCACCTGCTGCCCCGGATGGCCAGCCAGATCGTGGTACAGACAGCGGTGTTCGCCGGCGTCGCCCTGGTTGTGCAGTCCGGCCTGGCCTTTCTCGGCTTCGGGCCGCGGCCACCGGCGCCGAGTTGGGGCGGCGCGGTCGCTGATGCGTCCGGGGTGATCAGCCGGGATCGGTGGTTGCTGGTGCCCAGCGGAGCGGTGATCGCACTGACCGTGCTGGCGCTCGGCCTGCTCGGCGACGCGGTGCGCGACGCCTCGACCCAGCGCTGGTCGGCTGCCGCGGCAGGGCCGGGACGCCGCTCCAGCGCGCGGCGCCAGCCCAGGCGGCGTTCGGCCGGCCGGCAGCCTGCCGCTGATCGATCGTCCGCCTTGCTGGCGGTACGCGGGCTGACCGTCGAGTTCGATTCGCCGGCCGGACCGGTGCAGCTGGTGAACGAGGTCAGCTTCGAGCTCGAAGCCGGCCAATCACTCGGTGTGGTAGGTGAATCCGGCTGTGGCAAGACGATGACCGCGATGGCCGTGCTCGGCCTGCTACCGGCCGGTGTCCGGGTCAGCGCGGGCACCGTGCAGTTCGACGGGCACGATCTGGCCGCGCTCGATACGTCCGCGCTGGCTCGGCTGCGCGGGCGTGAGATCGGCTATGTCTCGCAGGAACCGATGATCGCGCTCGACCCGACTTTCACGGTGGGATCGCAACTGGCCGAGGCGGCGCGCCGGCATCACGGCCTGAGCCGGCCAGCCGCCCGGCAGCGGGCATTGCAGCTGCTGGCGCGGGTGCGGCTGCCCGAGCCGGCGGTGGTGAGCGCCAGCTACCCGCACCAGCTGTCCGGCGGGATCGCTCAGCGGGCCGCGATCGCGCTGGCGCTGGCCGGTGAGCCTCGGCTGCTGATCGCCGACGAGCCGACCACCGCGCTCGATGTCAGCGTGCAGGCCGAGATCCTGGCGTTGCTGCACGAATTGCGGCGCGAGACCGGGTTGGCGGTGTTGCTGATCAGCCATGACTGGGGTGTGATCGCTGACCTGTGCGAGCGAGCGGTGGTGATGTACGCCGGTCAGGTTGTCGAATCCTGTGAGCTGGCCGGCCTGTTCGCCGATCCTCGGCATCCGTACACGGCAGCGCTGCTGGCAGCCAATCCGCAGCTGGCCGGTGCCGGTGTGGCTCGAATCGGGGTGCCACCACTGCCGCTGCCGACCATTACGGGCACGGTGCCGGCCGCCGCCGACTGGCCGGTGAGCTGCCACTTCGCCGATCGCTGCCCGCTGGTACGAGCCGACTGCCGGCAGGACGCGATCACGCTGATCGAGCTGGCCGGTGGCCGGCAATGCCGGTGCGTGCTCGTCCGGAACGATCCGGAGCGGGTTCGATGACCGAGCCGCTGCTGCAGGTCAGTGACCTGACGGTGCGCTACCGAGGTGCTGACCGAGCGGCGGTGTCCGGGGTATCGCTGGACGTGCTGGCCGGTGAGACGGTTGGCCTGGTGGGGGAGTCCGGCTCGGGCAAGTCCACCATCGGACGGGCCATCCTCGGCCTGGTGCGGCCCAGCGCGGGCCGTATTAGCTTTGCCGGTAAGGACATTGACGCTCCGACCAGCTGGCGTGGGTCGGCCAGCTTGCGAGTGGCCCGGGCCGGTGCCGTGCAGGCGATCTTTCAGGATCCCTACAGTTCGCTGAACCCGACCCGGACTATCGGCAGCAGCCTGGCCGAACCGCTGCTGGCGCACGGGTTCGGCCGGCCGGCCAGCCGGACGAGGGTGACCGCGATGCTGGAGCGGGTCGGGCTGCCGGTCGCGGCGATGCAACGCTATCCGGCGCAGTTCTCCGGCGGCCAGCGCCAGCGCATCGCGATCGCGCGCGCGCT
>JBDSAN010000115.1:0-6405 GCA_039922115.1 Jatrophihabitantaceae bacterium | reverse complement strand
CAGGCCCGGCTCGATCGGCAATCCGGTGAGCAGGTCGGCCCGGCCACCGACCAGCAGCCAACCAGCCACGCCGGCAGCGACCGGCTGATCACCGACTGCCGGTGCCGGCCAGGTCGCCGGGTCGTAGGCAGCGTCCGGCCAGCTGAGCCCGCCTGGCCGGTACAGCGGGATCAGCGCGGCCAGCCTCCCGTCCACCCGGCAGCTCAGGTAGCTGGTGTGCCAGCGCCGATCGTCCTCGAGCTGCCTGATCCGGTGGTAGCAGCCGGCCGCTCCGGCGGCCTGATCGAGCCGATCGAACTCGGCCGGCGACACCGCCTCGATGCTGTCGAGCAGGTCGAGCTGCACGCGCTGAACCTCGCCTTTCCAATTGCCTGGTCATGCCTGCGGCTGCCGTTGCCTGGTCAGTGGGCGCGTCCGAGGTGTTCTCCTACCGCGAGCGCCAGCTGCTCGGTCGCGTCCGCTTCGGCCTCGGGCAGCTGGAAGCCGAGCTGGCGAAATCCGGCCGGTGCCGGCCAGGGCAGCGCCGCCGGCAACGCCACATCGCTGAAGATCTGCAGCGGCAGGCTTCGGTCGGGTTGCCAGCCCAGGTCCAGCGCATCGCAAGCCGACACCAGGTAGCCGAACCAGCCCCGGTAGCGATCGAGCAGTTCCAGCAGCGGCCGGCTGTCCGGATCCAGCTGGTGGGCCAGCGCGAAACCACGCAGGTCGGCGTGCAGCTGGGCGAGCACCGCGTCCAGCCGTTGGATCGGCGTCCCGGTCAGCGCCGGCGCCGGGTCGGTGGCGCCCAGCTCGGTTCGGATCTCGGCCAGGACGGCGGCGATCAGCGACTCGTCCGGCCAGGTCGGGCGGAGCAGCAGCATCGACACCTTGTTTGCGACCAGCCGATCGGCGATGCCGGCCGCGAGCACCGCGGCGCTGCAGTAGCCGACCACCAGGACCTCAGCCGGTTGGTCAGCCGACAGCTCGGCCTGCAGCGCGTCGGCATAGCCGGCGGCAAGCTCGGGCAAGGCCAGGTAGTCCGCGCCGATCAGGTCCTGCGCCGGGTCCAGCTGCAGGATCGACAGCTCAGCTGAGGCAGCGCCCGCGGCGAGCAGTTCGGCCAGCCGCCGACCGGCCGCGAACGGTTGAAAGTCGGCAACCAGCACCCAGCGCCGGCCACCCGAGGTGAGCCGTTGCGGCCTGAGCGCCGGCAACCTCAGCTCGATCATGCCGCCCCTTTCACCGCCGCCGCACCGCCAGTCGCTGTCGAGCAGCGGTGATCTGCAACCGTCGGAAACTGTTGCAACTGGCTGCAACCCGAGCTTGGCGCGGCTGCCCCGGCCGGCGCACCTCTACGATTGCGCTCCGCTTGCCGCTACGGTTGGCCACGGCAGCTACCGGCCGGTCAGCACGATCCGAGAGGCACCCTCATGGCCGAGCAGAACCTGGACTTCTCCGATCTGACCGCGCTGTACATCAACACCACGTTGACCCGGTCGCCGGCGACCAGCCATACCCAGCGACTGATCGATCTCAGCGCGGCGATCATGGCCAAGCACGGGGTGACCGTCCGGCAGTTCCGGTCGGTGGATCACCCGATCGCCACCGGCGTCTATCCAGACATGCGTGAGCACGGCTGGGACACCGATGCCTGGCCGGAGCTGTTCGAACAGGTGCTGGCTGCCGACATCCTGGTGATCGGCGGCCCGATTTGGCTGGGTGACAACAGCAGCGAGACCAAGAAGGTCATCGAGCGGCTCTACGCGCATTCCGGCGAGCTGAACGACCGCGGTCAGTGGCTCTACTACGGCAAGGTCGGCGGTTGTCTGATCACCGGAAACGAGGACGGCATCAAGCACTGCGCGTCCAACATTCTTTATAGTTTGCAACACATCGGCTACACCGTGCCGCCGCAGGCCGATGCCGGCTGGATCGGTGAGGCCGGCCCCGGACCCAGCTACGGCGATGAGCTACCCGATGGCAGCAAGGTCGGCCTGGCCAACGAATTCACTAATCGCAACACCACATTCATGACCTGGAACCTGCTTCAGCTGGCCCGATTGCTCAAGAATGCCGGCGGATTCCCGGCGCACGGCAACCAGCGCAAGGAATGGGACGCCGGCGCCCGGTTCGATTTCGAGAACCCGGAGTACCGGTCATAGCGCTGAGAATCAGCCGGTATCGCTGATGAATTCTCGTAGCAGCGCGCTGAACCGGTCCGGCTCGTCCAGGTGCGGGAAGTGCCCGGCCCGGTCGAAGATCTCGACCCGGCAACCCGGAAAGCCACGCTGAGCGGTCACCGCATGCCAGGACGGGATAATCCGATCCTTGGCGCCCCAGACCAGCAGCACCGGCACTGGCACGGTCAGCGGCAGGTGGTCGGTGGCGGTCACCGTCTGACCGCCGGGATCGATGACGGCCCGGGTGGTTGCCAGGAACGCCCGCCGGCCATCGGCCTGGCCCAGCGCCACGAAACCGTTCCAGGCCTCGGTGAGATCCGAGCTGGGCCGGACGCCGAACCTGGCCAGCACCCGGGCCACCGTCGTGGTCCGGTCGCGGACCCAGCGAGAGGCGATGATCGGCAGTACCAGCTCGGCCCCGGGCAGCGTGGCCGAGCGCAGTAGCAGGCTTAGCTCCCGGCCGAGGCCACCGCTGCTGACCAGCACCAGCCGCTCGACCCGCTCGGGGAACAGGTAACCGAACTGCATCGCGATGCCGCCACCGAGCGAGTGCCCGACCAGGGTCACCGTGTCGATGCCGAGCCGGTCGAGCAGGTCGCGCAGGGTGGCCGCGTGCGAGCCCAGCGAGTAGTCACCCATCGGCTTGGCCGATGCCCCGTGACCGAACAGGTCGGGCGCGATCAGCCGGCGATCGGCCGACATCCGGTCGATCAGCTCGGTCCAGTTGCGGTTGGAGCCGAGCAGGCCATGGATGAACAGCACCGCCGGGCCGGAGCCGACGTCGAGGTAGCTGAGCTCGTGACCGTGCAGCGTGGCAGTGTTGGCAAGCGTTCCTGGCACCGGACCTCCTGAAGCTACTCGTGCGTAACTTACGCTACCGTAGGTTCAGCGGGCCAGCCAATAGAGCGGCGGCGGCCGTTCGCGGTCTATGCGGTGAATAGCTAGAGATATACACTTTCTGATCGGTCGGTCACCGCCGGCCGGAGGCGTGTCCGCGAAGGAAGGTCCAATCTCATGAGTATTCGTCAGGTAATTCTCACGGTGGGCGCAGTACTTACTACGGCCGGAGCGGCGCTGGTCGCCATTGCCCAGCCGGCGGCAGCTGATTCGTTCGCATGTCAAACGGCGGGTGGCTCGCAGGTCTGCATCAATGTCACGGCCAGTGGTGTGAACGCCGACATCGAGGTGACTAGCGACAGTAATTTCCATAGCCCGACCGTGGCGGCGATTCAGTGCAACGGCAGCGGGACGAGCTGCGGCCAGATCGCAGCCAGTTCTGATGTCGGCCACCTGTGGCTCGTGTTCGCAACTTCGGTGAAGCCCTATTCGGCCGGGCACACCTACAAAGCCGTCGCTTCATGGACCGATCCGGCAGGTGTCCGGCACGTAGCCGTCTCAACCCCGCTGGCCTGCTGCCCCTAGCGAGCCGGCCGACGACTAGCTCTGGCAGTTGACGGTGGTGAGGCCACCGGCGGACGTGAATTTGCCGCCGGCATCAGCAGAACCGCGTGTCAGCCACCGGCCGGTTGAGGGCTGACCAGGGGGATTCGCTCAGTAATGCAAGCCGCTGCCGTACCGGGCCACCACGACCGATGGGTCGGTGGCGCTGTGGATGGTGACCGGCAGGTGCCCGGACGGCTGCGCACCGAACAGCATCGCCACCAGCGCGCTCAGCGTTGCCGGCTGATAGCCGTAGCCGGCCACGAAGGTAGCCACCGAGGGCAGGTAACCCAGCTCGTACGGGGCGCCGAGGGCCGCCACGATGACCGGCCTGCCGGTCGCGACCAGCGCGTTCACCAGCGCGAGCTGGCCGGGATCAGACCATGCGTTGTTGGTGGTGACGAGCACCCGATCGCTGGCCTTGGCCGCGCTCACCGCAGCGGCGATGGCCGCACTGCTCGGCGCCGAGCCGGTGTAGACCCGCTGGGTGATCAGGCCGTGCTCGGCGATCGCGCCGGCCAGCGTCTGGGTGGTACCGGCACCCCACCCGGTGACCAGCAGCTTCTGCTGAGTTTGGGCTTGCAAAGGCAGCGTGTTCGCGCTGTTGCGCAGCAACGTGATCGAGTCGGTGCCGGCCTTGGCGGCAACCGCGAGCTGGCTCGGCGTGCCGACCCGGCTGGCGGCTTGACCAGCGTCCACCTGGGCATTGCTGAACAGCCCGAGCTTGGACTTGAGCGTCAGGATCCGTCGCACCGACTGGTCCAGCCGGGCGACCGGGATCGCTCCGGACTGGACGGCGGCCAGCACCGCCGCCTCAGCCGCGGCCAGGTCGGTGGGCATCAGCAGCTCGTCCACCCCTGCCTGGACGGCCCGGACCGCGCGCTGGGCCGGGTCGATGCCGTCCAGCGCTGCCGCCGACAGCGCATCGGTGATCACCACGCCGTTGTAGTGCAGCTGATCGCGCAGAATGCCGGTGACGATCGGTCCGGACAGGCTGGCCGGCGCGCCGCTCGGGTCCAGCGCCGGTGCGACGATGTGGGCGGCCATGATCTCATCGGTGCCGGCCGCGATCGCGGCCCGGAAGGCCGGCAGGTCGTTGCGGTCGAATTCGGCCCGGGACTCATCGGTCACCGCGATGCCGTTGTCGGTGTTGACGCTGGTGCTGCCCAGCCCCGGAAAGTGCTTCGCGGTGGCCGCCACCCCGGCCTGCTGGTAGCCGCGCACCGAGGCAGCCGACAGCAGCGCGACCGGGCCGGCCCGGTCGCCGAACGAGCGCGGGCCGTCGGCGGCGTTGGCCGGGTTGGTGTTGGTGTCCACCACCGGCGCGTCATCGACGTTGATGCCGAGCGCGGCCAGCTGCTGGCCGGTGACCTTCGACATCGAGTACGCCTGGGCCGCTGAGTTGGTGGCACCGAGGGCCATGTTGCCCGGCGAGACAGCCAGCGGCGCACCGATCCGGGTGACCGAGCCACCTTCCTGATCGGTGCTGATCAGCAACGGGATCCCGCTGGCCGACTGCAGGCCATTGGACAGCGTCGCGATCTGGGTGGGGTTGGCCAGGTTGCCGGCCCAGCTGAAGTAGATGACACCGCCGAGCTGGTACTTGGCGATCAGCTCAGCCCCGTTGGCCACCCCGTACAGCTGCTGGTTCTGCGCGGTGAAGGCCGGATCGGTGGTGGTCGCGGTATCGCCGTAGGCGTAGGTGACGAACAGCTGGCCGACCTTCTGCGGCAGGCTCAGGCCGGCCAGCAACTGATCGACCCGGCTGCTCGGGTGTGCCGGTTTCGATCCGGCTGCCTCAGCCTGCGGAGCGACAACGGTGAGCAGGCTGAGCGCGGCCACCGTCGTGGCGGCCGCGAACCGGCGAAGGGGTAGCTGGCGGTGCATGGTTCTCCCAACGGTCGGGGACGGGGTATCTGGGTCGGCGGCCTAGCCACTCCCGGCGGCCGACGGTGCGGGCCGGGTTGCCCGGTGCAGCAGGGCTTCGGCAACCGTGTCGTGGCGGCCGGCCAGCAGCCGGGCACCGTCCAGCGGGCCGGCCAGCGGCGGGCGGAGCAGTACCGGCAGCGGGCCGGTGCGCAGCGCTTGCTGCAGCGGCTCGAGCAGGATCGGGCCGAGGTTGAGCAGGCCGCCGGTCAGCGCGACCGGCACCGGCAGCGCACCGCCGTCGGCAGCCAGCCGGCGGGCTGCCGCGCTGACCGACTCAGCCAGCAGCCTGGCGGCCTCGACCATGATCGATTGGGCAACCTGGTCGCCGGCCCCGGCCAGTCGAGCCACCTCGGGAGCGAACCGGGCGGCCAGCTGGGCCGGGTTGGGGTGCCCGGCCAGCAGCGCCGGTAGCGCGGCCGGTTCGGCGAGCAGGCTGGCAGCAGCACCCAAGCTGGTGCCCGGACCACGACCGTCGTGCATGCGCAGTGCTGCGCGCAGGCCGGCCAGCCCGATCCAGCCGCCGCCGCCGTCATCGCCGAGTAGCGGTCCCCAACCGTCCACCTGGATCGTCGCCCCGCGGCCATCGATGCCAAAGGCAACCGCGCCGGTCCCCGCGACCAGGGTGATGCCGCGCTGGCCGCCCAATGCCCCGGCATGGGCGATGACCACGTCGCTGCAGACCGCGACCGAACCGATCGAGCTGAGCTGGCACAGCCGATCAGCCAGGCCGGCTGCGGCCTCGCCAGCAGCGGTAGCGCCGGCCGCCCCCACACATAACGCAACCGGGCCCGTCACGGTGGAACCGAGGCCGGCCCGCAGCCGGTTCCAGAGCACGCCGATGACCGCTTCGGCGGCGGCCAGTCCGGCCGGACTGGCC
>JBDSAN010000114.1:0-16321 GCA_039922115.1 Jatrophihabitantaceae bacterium | reverse complement strand
GCGTGGCTTTCCCTTGCACGAGTGGGCTGTTGCGTGGCTTTCCCTTGCACGAGTGGGCTGTTGCGTGGCTTTCCCTTTCACGAGTGGGCAGTTGCGCGTCGAGTGGGCGATTGAAACTGCCATTCGTGGGCGTAACTGGCCACTCGTCGCCGGACCCAGGTCGCTCGGCTGGGCGGCCAATGATCGCTGGTCCAAGCGCGCTCGAGCAGCCAGGACGAGCGAGAAGACACATAGAGTTAAAGCCGAAACCAGATCGGCCAGCACGAGTCAGTGCCAGACGGACCGGCGTTGCATCAGCAGCCGGTACAGGCTGGTCTGAATCTGCTCGCGGACCCGGTCAGTCAGCTCGAACACCAGCATCGGATCGTCGGCAGATTCCGGGCCGTACTGGGCGGTCTCGATCGGCTCACCGAACTCGATATACCACTTGCTCGGCAGCGGAATCAGCCCCAGCGGCCCCAGCCACGGAAAGGTGGGCGTCAACGGAAAGTACGGCAGGCCAAGTATTCGAGCCAGCGTCTTGGCGTTGCCCAGCATCGGGTGAATCTCCTCCGAGCCGACGATCGCGGTCGGCACGATGGGTGCGCCGGTACGCAAAGCTGCCGACACGAAACCACCGCGACCGAACCGCTGCAGCTTGTACCGCTCAGCGAACGGCTTGCCGATTCCCTTGAATCCTTCAGGCCAAACGCCAACCAGCTCGCCGTTGCCGAGCAGCCGCTCGGCGTCCGGATTGCAGGCCAGCGTGCTGCCGGTCTTGCGCGCGAGCTGACCGAGCACCGGGGTGTTGAAGACCAGGTCGGCTCCGAGCATCCGCAGGAACCGGTGATTCGGCGTCTCGTCGTGTACCGCGGTCGCGGTCATCACCCCGTCGAGGGCCCACAGGCCGCCGGCGTGGTTGGCCACGATCAGGCCGCCGGTCTCGGCCGGCAGGTTGTGCGCCCCGAGCACCTCGGTCCGGAACCAGGTTCGATACAGCTGCCGGGCAGCGGGCAACACCGTGAACTCGGTGAGCTCGGGGTCGAAGCCGAACTCGTCCACCTCGTAGTCACCGGTGATCCGCCGGCGCAGAAATGCCAGGCCGGCAGCCGCCCTGCGCTCCCAGTCGGCACCCTGGCGTGGCCCCGGCGACACCGCGCCCTGGTCATCGGGACGCAACGGGATCACCTTCGCGTCCGCTCGCTGCGGCTCAGCCATGCGATACCTCCCGGCGATCCGGACGCACCCGATCGGCCGAATCGGCAACCGATTCCGGCGCGATCCGCAGCAGCCGGGCCAGCCGCGCCTCGATGCCGGACACCCACTCGGCCCGCACCAGCTGCGGCACCGGCCGTCCGGCCAGCATCGTGTCGAAGGCCTCGGCGGTGCTGAACGAGGGCGTGTAACCGAACTCCGACTTCAGTTTCTCGTTGCAGACCACCCGCCCGAAGTTGAGAAACTGCATCTGTTCCGGCGAGAAATCCACCATGCCGCTGCGGCGGATGCTCTGCCCGACAAACGACACGGCCGGCGCCGGTACCGGAAAGGCGAGCTTGCCGGCCCGCCGGATCGCCTGGCTCAGCATCAGCACGCCGTCGCCGGCCACGTTGAAGGTGCCCGGACGGTCGGTGGTGCTGGCCAACCGCAAGATCTCGATCGCGTCGATCTCATGCACCAACTGCAAGCGCGGATCGAACCCGAGCGCGGTGGGCACCACCGGCAACTGGAAGTACCTGGTCAGCGGAGTGTCGATGAACGGGCCGACGGAGTTGGCGAACCGCAGCAGCGTGACCCCGATATCGGGCCGGCGCCGGCTGAAGCCGCGCACATAGCCCTCGACCTCGACCGCGTCCTTGGCGTAGCCGCTGCTCGGCAGCGACTTGGCCGGCATGTCTTCGGTGAAGATCGCCGGGTCACGCGAGGACGCGCCGTAGACAGCGGTGGTGGACTTCAGCACCAACCGGCGCACCGACTCCGACTTCTGGCAGGCGGCCAGCAGTTGCATCGTTCCGATGACGTTGAGTTCCTTCATCGGGGCTCGGCCGCCGGCACCGTGCGGGGTCGCTGTCACCGAGGCGTGCACCACGGTGTCCACCTCGGCCTGGCTGATCACCTTGGCAATCAACGGATTGCGGATGTCAGCTCGGACGAACTCGGTGCGTCCGAGCAGGTCCAGATCAGCGCGGGCCGGCGGCGACGTGTCGACGCCGATCACCCGCTCGATGGTGGGGTCAGCGGCCAGCCGGCCGGCCAGCCGGCTGCCGAGGTACCGGCTGATGCCGGTGACCAGCACAACTCGGGTCTGTGTCGCTGCTGCAACCGTCACCGCACCCGCCACCTCACCGCCCGCCTGGAAGATCGCGGTCGCCGGTCCTGATGCGTGCTGGCATCGTGCCCCGCACGTTTCGACGTCCGCGCTGTGACCTGCTCAGCTTGATCCTAGGCCAGCCAGCGCATACCGCCGAGTCGGACAGGTAACAACAACTGGCCTCCCGCTCAGCGGAAAGCCAGTTGCACGCCCGAGGGCTACTTCTTGTTACGGCGCTGAACGCGCGTCTTCTTCAGCAGCTTGCGGTGCTTCTTCTTGGCCATCCGCTTGCGCCGCTTCTTGATGACTGAACCCATTGCACTACCTCACTTGCTCGACTCGCGTGATCAGTTCTTGCGCGGTTGCAGCTCACACCGTGCTGACTCGAATGACTGTGCTGACCCGAACGACTGGCGCAACCCTTGGCAATCGGTCTCACCGGCAAGGTCGAACCCGCGTCACTGCCTGGCAGCTTACCGCGTCAGGTCGGCCCGGCAGACCGGGCCGGGTCAAATAGCCGGCTCTGCGGAGCAGGCTCGATGCAACTACTCCTCAGCCCGCTTCGAAGAACGCTCCCTTGAGGTAGTCCTGCACGGCCTGCTCGGGGACACGGAACGATCGGCCGACTCGTACCGCGGGCAGCTCGCCGGAATGCACCATGCGGTACACCGTCATCTTCGACACGCGCATGACCGCTGCCACTTCGGCAACCGTCAAGAAGCGCACCTCGCGCAGCCCATCAGGGGACTTACTCATGCATCACCGGACCTTTGGCACGTGACAGTGAGCCGGCTTCCCCTCCGGCAACCTGACACGCACGTGCTGGGGTGAGCGTATCGGTACCAGTGGGACTCGTGCGATACGTGTTCTTCACGAATTGGAGACTTTTTTCATTCGCATCGGCGTGGCGCGCCCAAGATCGCCCATCGGCGGGCTCGAAAGCCTTGCCTGCCCGGTCGGAACACTCAGTCGGACGCGCGTCCCAGCTCGGCCGACCGGTTGCGCGCCGCCTCGATCGCGGACAGGAAGGCAGCCCGCACGCCGTGCCGCTCCAGCTCACGGATCGCCGCGATCGTGGTGCCGGCCGGCGAGGTGACCGCCTCTCGCAACTGCACCGGATGCTCACCGGAATCGCGCAGCATCACCGCCGAGCCGAACAGGGTCTGCACGATCAGCTCGGCGGCCAGCGCCCGCGGCAGCCCGAGCAGGATGCCGGCGTCGATCATCGCCTCGACCAGGAAGAAGAAGTACGCCGGCCCGCTGCCCGACAGCGCGGTGACCGCGTCCAGCTGTGACTCCGGCACCCGCACCACCTTGCCCACCGCCGACAGCAACTGCTCGGCCCGCAGCAGGTGTGCCTCACCAGCCCGCGCGCCGGCGCAGATGACGGTCATCGCCTCGTCCACCACCGCCGGGGTGTTCGGCATGCAGCGCACCACCGCCGGGTCCCCGGTCAGGCGCGCCTCGATCCGCGCTGTGGTGATGCCAGCGGCCACCGAGACCACCAGGTGATCGGCGCCGAGGTGGCCCGCCAGCTCGTCCAGTAACGCATCGATGTCCTGCGGCTTGACCGCGATCAGCACGGTGCTGCTGACCTGCACCGCTTCAGCGGCGGCAACCACCCGGACGCCGTAACGCTCGGTCAGCTCGCTGACCCGATCCGGGTACTTCTCCACCACCACGATCTCGTCGGCCTCGGCATTGCCGCGCAACAGGCCCGACAGCAGCGCCTCACCGATCTTGCCGCCACCGATGATCGCCAACCCACCCGAGGTACTGGTCATCGCCCCATCATCCCAGGCGGCCGGGCCCGCGACCGGCGACGTCAGCCGATGTGGTCGAGCCGGCGCAGGATCACGCCCTCGCGCAACGCCCACGGGCACAGCGACAGCTCGCTGACCCCGAGCGCCAGCATCGCCTGCTCGGCCACGATCGCGCCCGCCAGCGTCTGGTGCGCCCGGGCGGGTGAGACCCCGTCCAGCTCGGCGAGGTCGGCCGAGGCCATCCGCGAGATGAACCCGATGACCTGCCGCAACCCGTTGATCTGCAGGCTGCGCGGCGCCCGCGGGCCGGCACTGGACGGCGCTGCGCCGGCCAACCTCGCCAGCGTCCGGAACGTCTTGCTGGTGGCCACCACCCGGTCCGGCGGCCCACCGGCGGACAGCTTGCTGACCGGCCCGGCCAGCTCGGAGCGCACGTGCTCGCGCAACCGATCCATCGCAGGCTTGGACGGCGGATCTGAGTCCAGCCACTCCCTGGTCAGCCGGCCGGCGCCCAGCGGCACCGACAGCGCCACCTCGGGCACCTCATCGGCGCCGGCGCCCAGTTCCAGCGAGCCACCACCGATGTCCAGGCACAGCAGCCGGCCGGCGCTCCAGCCGAACCAGCGCCGCACCGCCAGAAAGGTGAGGGTCGCCTCGTCCTCGCCGGTGAGCACCGCGAGTTCGACCCCGGCCTCGTCCTGCACCCGGGCCAGCACCTCGGCCGAGTTGCCGGCATCGCGGACCGCCGAGGTGGCGAAGGCCAGCAGCTCGTCGCACTTGAGCTCGTTGGCCTGCCGGCGGGCACCCAGCGTCGCGCCGACCAGCGCGTCCGCCCCCTCGATCGCCAGGTCGCCCCGCTTGTCGATGTGCTCGGCCAGCCGCAACACGCTCTTGCGGGACAGCTGCGGGGTCGGCTGGGCCCCCAGGAAGGCATCCACCACCAGCAGGTGGACGGTATTGGATCCGACGTCCAGCACTCCGAGCCGCATGCGCCAACGCTAGCCGAGTTCAGCGCCGGCACCCGGGTTGACGCCCGACCGATCCGGTACCGCCGGGCTCGGTTACAGTCCCGCTGTGACCACGCCGCCGCGCCAGTTGCCCGTGATCCAGCCGCAGGTTTCGGCACCGCCGCGCGATGCCGAGGTCGGCATGGACTTCGCTCGGGAGTGGCTGGAGTTCACCGACCCGGCCAACCCCGAGCACCGGATTCGCGCCGACCTGACCTGGCTGTGTTCGCGCTGGACCTGCATCTACGGCCGTGGCTGCCAGGGGGTCATCGAGGGACGCGCCGAGGACGGCTGCTGCAGCCATGGCGCGTTCTTCTCCGACGACGAGGACCGCAAGCGGGTCAAGCGCTACGCCAAGCAGCTGACCCCCGAACACTGGCAGTACTACAAGCACGGCACGAAGAAGGGCATCACCCAGAAGGACTCGGTGGGCGACGAGGAAAACCGGCTGCGCACCCGGACGGTCGACGGTGCCTGCGTGTTCCTGAACCGTCCCGGCTTCGAAGGTGGTGAGGGTTGCGCACTGCACGCGCTGGCCCTGCGGACCGGCCTGCACCCGCTGGACACCAAGCCGGAGGTCTGCTGGCAGTTGCCGGTGCGCCGCGAGCAGGAATGGCTGACCCGGCCCGATGACACCAAGGTCCTGGTGTCGACGGTGTCGGAGTTCGACCGGCGGGGCTGGGGCGAGGGCGGCCACGACCTGCACTGGTGGTGCACGTCAGCCCCGCAGGCCCACGTCGGCACCGAACCGCTGTATGTCAGCTACGGCCCGGAACTGGCCGCCCTGATCGGGCAGGCGGCCTACACCGAACTGGCCCGCCTGTGCGCGCAGCGGCTCGACCAGGGCCTGGTGGCCCAGCACCCGGCCACCGTCGAGGCCGCCTCGCTGGCCCGGCTGGCCAACCACGAGTTCGTCCAGCTCGGCCCGGACGGCGCCCCCGGCTAGCTCTCGAACTTGTAGCCGAGCCCACGCACCGTCAGCAGGTGCTTCGGCTGGGCCGGCTCCGGTTCGACCTTGGCCCGCAGCCGCTTGATGTGCACGTCCAGGGTCTTGGTGTCGCCGACATAGTCAGCGCCCCACACCCGGTCGATCAGCTGGCCGCGAGTCAGCACCCGGCCGGCGTTGCGCAGCAGCAACTCCAGCAGGTCGAACTCCTTCAGCGGCAACGAGATCGGCTGCGAGTCCACGGTGACGGTGTGCCGCTCGACATCCATCCGCACCGGCCCCGCCTCCAGGGTGGCACTGAGCAGTTCCTCGGACTCGGCCCCGCGGCGCATCACCGCGCGGATCCGGGCCACCAGCTCCCGGTGCGAGAACGGCTTGGTGACGTAGTCGTCGGCGCCGAGTTCCAGCCCGACCACCTTGTCCACCTCGGAATCGCGCGCGGTCAGAATGATGATCGGGACGGTCGAGCGCTGCCGCAGCGACCGGCACACCTCGGTGCCGGGCAGGCCGGGCAGCATCAGGTCGAGCAGCACGATGTCGGCGCCCGACCGGTCGAACGAGCCGAGCGCGTCCGGGCCGGTGGCCGCCACCGAGACCTCGAAGCCCTCCTTGCGCAGCATGTAGGACAGCGGGTCCGAGATCGACTCTTCATCCTCGACGACTAGTACCCGGGTCACGGGCATTTCCCTTCAGTTCATTGGTCATTGCTGATTCGGTTAGCGGTCGATCGGGGCGCTGTTGGTTGGGGTGCTGTTGGTTGGGGCGCGGTTGGTTGGGCCGCGGTTCATCGCATCAGCCGATCACGCCGAGGTGTGCACGGACGGCCGGTCAGGGGCTGGCTCACCGCCGGCGGACTCGTCCCGGCCTGCCAGCGGCAGCCGCAGGGTGAAGGTCGAGCCGGACCCGACCACGCTCCACACGGTCACGCTGCCGCCATGGTTGGTGGCGATGTGCTTGACGATGGCCAGTCCCAAGCCGGTGCCGCCAGTGGCTCGCGAGCGGGCCGGGTCGACCCGGTAGAACCGCTCGAAAACCCGGTCCAGCTCGGTTTCGGCGATGCCGATGCCCTGGTCGGTCACCGCGATCGCCACCCAATCCCGGCCCTCGGCGTCGGCCTCCACCCGAGCGGTCAGGCCCACCCGGGTGCGCGCCGGGCTGTAGGCAATCGCGTTATCGACCAGGTTGCCGATCGCGGTGCCGAGCTGGGTCTCGTTACCCCGCACCAGCAAGCCCGGCTCGGTCCGGTCGAGCACCGTGATGCCGGACTGCTCGGCCAGCAACCGGCTGCGGTCGACTGCCTCGGACACCAGCTGCTCCACCCGGACCGGCGCCGAACCGGGCAACGGCTCGGCCCCCTGTAGCCGCGACAACTCGATCAGCTCCTGCACCAGCCGGCCCAGCCGGGAACCCTCGCGCTGCATCCGGGCCGCGAAGTGCTGCACCGCGTCCGGATCGTCGGCCGCCTCCTGCACTGCCTCAGCCAGCAGCGTCAGCGCGCCGACCGGGGTCTTGAGCTCGTGCGAGACGTTGGCGACGAAATCGCGCCGGACCAGTTCCAGCCGCCGGGCGTCGGTGACATCGACGAAGCGCAGCACCACCGACTCCACCCGTCCCTGATCGCGCAGCGGCATCGCGCGCACCGTGAAGGTCAGGTACTCCGGGCCGGGCGCGGCGCTGGCCAGGTCGAGGGTGACGCTGTCCGGCTGGCCGGAGTCAGTGACCTGGCGGACCAGCGCGGCCAGCGCCGGGACGGCCAGCCGGTCGGCATCGACCACCCGCAGCCGGCGGGCCACCGGGTTGGCGAACACGGCCGCCTCGTCCCGATCGACTACCACAACGCCGAGGTCGAGCGCGCCCAGCACCCGTTGCGACAGCCCTGCCGAGGTGCGCAGGCTGCTCGTCCCGACCGCGGGCCCGTCGCCGGCGGCCCGGGTGCGGTTGCTTCGCCGGACGAACCAGCCGGCCAGCACAGCCGACACGGCCGCGCCGATCAGGAAGGACGTCACGGCCACCACAGCGCTCACGGCCCTGATGGTACGGCCGCCAGGACGCCGGTTCGGCCCGACGAGGCTCGGCGCGGACATGTAAAACTCTGCGTCACGCGTTGTTCACCGGCTGGCCGGCTGGCATTCATCGGCCGGCGGGTTGCCGCACGCCGCAGCCTCTACGCTATTGCCATGCGCGACCTCTATCACGACGAACTCGATGACATCGGCAACTCCCTGGTCGCCATGACCTACCTGGCCGGCACCGCGATGGAACGGGCGACCAACGCGTTGCTCGACGGCGACCTCAACGGCGCCGAACGGGTGGTCAGCGATGACACCGCGATCGACGCGCTACGGGCCGACCTGGAAAGCCGGACTTTCCTGCTGCTGTCGCTGCAGCAGCCGGTAGCGACCGACCTGCGGGTGCTGGTCACCACGCTGCACCTGGTGGCCGACCTGGAGCGGATGGGTGACCTGGCGCTGCACGTGGCCAAGGTGGCCCGGATGCGCTACCCGGACATCGCCGTGCCGGTCGAGCTCCGCGATGTGATCTCGCAGATGGGCAAGGTCGCGCTGTCGCTGGTGGACAAGGTCGCCGAGGTGATCAAGGGCCGTGACGTCGAGCTGGCCCAGGCGATCGAGGCCGAGGACGACTCGATGGACGCCCTGCACCGCAAGCTGTTTACCCAGCTGCTGGCCGACAACTGGTCACACGGCACCGAGGCGGCCATCGACATGACGCTGCTCGGCCGCTACTACGAGCGCTACGCCGACCACGCGGTCGGGGTGGCTCGCCGGATCGTGTTCATCGCCACCGGGCAGATGCCGGCCGGCTCAGCCGCGGTCAAGCCACCGCCGGCTAGCTGAGGCAGCCGCGCGGGAAGAAGCCCCACTGGATGCCGGCCGGAAACTGCGGGCTGGCGTTGGTGGCGAGGTTTGCCATCACCCAGTCGTCGTGCTTGGACACGTAGCGGACGTAAACCGTGCCGGAACTGATGTGCGCGATCGAGTTGGCCGGCGCGGCGGCGCCACCGTTGTAGATGGCGTCCGCGCCGATGTTGGCAACCACATCGCAGCCACCGGCCTTGATCGAGGCGGTGTGGTTGGTGATGGTCTTCCAGACCCCCGGTTCGTCCTCGGGGTATACCGAGCCGTCATTGCACAGCCGGTCGATCGAGCTGTCATAGCAGAAGATCTTCGCGCTGTGGTTCGGTGCGCTGGTGCACGGCACCGAGTGATGCGCGCCCTCGGGGTACAGCTCGTTGGCGTTCAGGTCGAGGTAGGACCAGGCGCAGCCGTTGAAGTGGCCGTAGGCGTAGCCGCCGGCGAACGGCGTGTTCACGCTGGCCGCGCCGCTCGTGTAGTAGGAGTAGACGTCCATATGGTCGTTGCCGACCGCGCCCGAGACGCCGTCATGGAACAGGTAGCCGATGATCGGCCCGTGCGGCTGGCCGCTGGTATCGAAGGTGAGCGCCACCCAGCCAGGGCCGTAGCCGGTGTGCCCGGCGCTCACCCCGGACGCCGACGAGCTGGCGATCGCCAGGTAGCCGGTGCTGAAAGCCAATGCTGGGGTGGCGGTGACCAGCGGTGTTGCCAATGCCAGCACGGCGAGCAAGGGGACGAGCAGGCGACGGAGCATGGCAACACCTCAGAGGTAGCCTTGAAGCAGCCCTAATTAGGACAAACTACCTGCAATGTACTACTTGCCCTGGTTAGCCACCTGTTCAATGGCAGCCCGCGCCGCGTCCGGATCCAGATAGTCGGCCGGCGCGGTCGGCAGCAAGGTGGTCGGGTCCAGCCGGTATCGCAACGGGATCCCGGTCGGGACGTTGAGCGAGACCACCGCCTCGTCAGACAGCCCGTCCAGGTGCTTGATCAGCGCCCGCAGCGAGTTGCCGTGCGCGACGACCAGCACCGTGCCGTTTCGCAGGTCCGGCACGATCGCGTCGTAGTAGTACGGCAGCATCCGGGTCACCACGTCGGCCAGGCACTCGGTGCGCGGGACGCTGTCCAGCAGGTCGGCGTAGCGACGCTCGCCCACCTGGCTGTACTGGTCGTCGGCGGCCAGCGGCGGCGGCGGTACGTCGTAGGAGCGGCGCCACAGCATGAACTGCTCGTCGCCGAACTCCGCGCGCACCGCGGCCTTGTCCTTGCCCTGCAGCGCGCCGTAGTGCCGCTCGTTGAGCCGCCAGCTGCGCTTGACCGGTAGCCAGTGCAGGTCAGCGGCGTTCAGCGCCAGCTCCGCGGTGCGGATCGCCCGACGCAGCACCGAGGTGTGCACGACCCGGGGCAGCAACGCGTGTTCGGCCAGCAGCTCGCCACCCCGGCGGGCCTGCGCCTCGCCGGCCGCGGTCAGGTCGACGTCCACCCAACCGGTGAACAGGTTCTTCAGGTTCCAGTCGCTCTCACCGTGGCGGAGCAGGATCAGGGTCGCGTCGGTCACGGCTCAATCCTGCCACCTCCTCAGCGCAGCTCGATCCAGGTGGCCTGGGCCAAGCCGAGCAACCGGCCGTCCGCGCCGTAACAGGCCGACCGGCTGAACGCCTTGCGGCCGTCCCAACCATCGCCCTGGGCGACGATCACGCACTGGTCACCGACCGCTGGTACCGCGAGCACCTGAGCCGTCATCCGGCCGAGTACCGCGCGCCGGCCGGCCAGCCCGATCGCCCAGCCCCCGGCACAATCGAGCGCGGCCCAGACCAGGCTCGGGTCGCGCGGCAGGTCCGCGCGCGGCACGAAGGGGGTGGCGACCAGCGTCGGCACCGCCGGATCGATCGGGCCGGCGTAGCAGGCCAGGCCGTCGGCACGGTCGGTGCCGCAGCCCACGCAGGTCGCGAACGGGTGCTCGGCGAAGCCTTCGAACCGGGTGGCCGCATCCGCCGCCGTTTCGAAATCCACTGGTGGTACTGGGGCAATCTCGATCGACACCAGCATCGCCTCGGCGACCAGCTGACCCTCGTGGACGGCCCGCAGGCCGGTACCGGAGGTTTCGACCCGAAGCTCGGTGTCCAGCGGCGGCGGCCGGCGCAGGCTGACCTGGACCGCACCGGCCGGGTCGCCGCCGAGCATCAGCGCGGCCAGCCGGCCAGCCGCGATGCCGCCGTTGGCCGAGCCGGCCGGGCCGTTGAACCGGGACTCGATGACCAGCCCGGTCACCGGTCGGCCTGCCTGCGCACGAAGCCTTCGAAGGCGGCCAGGTTAGCCATCGACTCGCCGCGACTTTCGCGCCAGGCCCATTCCCGCCGAATGGACGAGCCGAACCCGAGCTCGAGCAGGGTGTTGAACGCCGAGTCGGCGTAGTCGAGCACCGCGCCGAGCAGCTGGTCGATCACCTCGGCGGTCACCGCCGCCAGCGGTAGCCGGCCGGTCAGGTAGACGTCGCCGGAATCGTCGATGGACCAGGACACCACGAACATCCGCGCGTTGTGCGCGAGCAACCAGCGATGCACCTGGTCGGCGTTCTCGTCCGGCCGGCGTACCACGAATGCCTCGATGGCCAGGCCCTGCTCCCCCACGAAGAACCAGCAGGCGGTCTTGAGCCGCTTGTGGCCAGGCAGGTTCGCGACGAACGCACCCGGGCTTGGTTCCTGGAATTCCAGCTCGGCTTCGACCAGCGCCTGCCGGATCACTTCGGCGGCCGGCGACCCGCTGCCACTCACAGCACGCCCGACCCGGTCGCTGCCAGCGCATCGAATTCGGCGATCGCGTCCCGGTAGGCGACCAGTAGCCCATCGGCGGTGTGCCGCCAGGAAAACTGCTCGGCATGCGCGCGTGCCGCGACTGCCAACCGGGCCCGCTGGCCGGGATCGGCCAGCAGCCCGGACAGCGCGTTCGCCCAGTCCGCGCTGCGGTGCCCGCTGACCAGCCGGCCGGTGCGGCCATCGGCAACCGCGGTGGGCAGCCCGCCCACCGCCGCGGCCACCACCGGGGTTGCGCAGGCCTGCGATTCCAAGGCCACCAGGCCGAAGGACTCGTTGTGGCTGGGCACCACGGTCAGGTCAGCGGCGGCGTAGAAGTCAGCCAGGGTGGCTCGATCGGCCGGCGGCTCGAACCGCACCCGGTCAGCGATTCCGAGTTCGGCAGCCAGCGTCACCAGCGCCTGCGGATCGGTCAGTCCGGTTCCGGACGGCGCGCCGACCACGATCACCTGCAACCGGCGGGCGTAGTCGGCATCGGTGGCAACCAGCTCGGCTGCTGCCCGGATCAGCACGTCCGGCGCCTTCAGTGGCTGCAACCGGCCGACGAACAGCAGCACCAGCGCGTCGGCAGCTACGCTCAGTCGAGCTCGGGCCGCCAGCGGATCAGCCGGCCGGAAGGTCTGCAGGTCCACCCCGGGCGGGATCACCGCGACCCGGTTCGGGTCGGCGTCGTACCAGTCGGCCAGCTGGCTGGCCTCGTCCTCGGTGTTGGCGATCAGCCGATCGGCCTCGGCCACCACTTGCTGCTCGCCGATGATCCGGGCCAGCGGCTCGGGGCTGTCCCCCTCGGCCAGGTTGGCGTTCTTGGCCCGGGCCAGGGTGTGCGCGGTGTGCACCAGCGGCACGCCCCACCGATCGCGGGCCAGCCAGCCAACCTGACCGGACAGCCAGTAGTGCGAGTGGATCAGGTCATACCAGCCCGGCTCGTGCTGGGCCTCGGCGCGCAGCACGGCTGCGGTGAACGCGCAGAGCTGGCCGGGCAGGTCGTTCTTGGACAGGCCCTCGTACGGTCCGGCCGTGATGTGCCGGACGGTGACGCCCGGTTCGACCTGGACGACCCGGGGCAGGTCGGAGGAAACCGCGCGGGTGAAGATCTCGACCTCGACCCCGGAATCGGCCAGCCGCCGGGCCGTTTCGAGGACGTAGACGTTCATGCCGCCGGCATCGCCGCCACCGGGTTGCTCCAGCGGCGAGGTGTGCACGCTGATGGTGGCTACCCGTTGTGGCAGCACGCCATGCCGGCTGATCCGCCCCTGTCGCACATCGCCTCCGCAACAATCTCGCCCTCGTGCGCGGGTCCGTCGCCCGCCGGGCAGGTCAAGCAAGGCACCGCATGGGGGCCCAGTCGCACAACACCGGAGCACCCCCGATCATGCCGCATCGGAAAAGATCGGCAGAATCGTTGCCATGGCTGCTACCCGTGGAATCGCTGTCGTCACCGGAGCTTCGAGTGGGATCGGCGCGGCCACCGCGCGCCGGCTCGCTGGCGAGGGCTTCACCGTGTGGGCCGCGGCCCGCCGAGCCGACCGGCTGGCCGCGCTGGCCGCCGAGCACCCGCAGATCAGCGCGATAGCGCTGGACGTCACCGACCCGCACTCGGTCGCCCAGCTGGCCGCGCGGGCCGGCGCTGAGACCGGCGGGATCGCGGTGCTGGTCAACAACGCCGGTGGCGCGATCGGTCTGGAACCGATCGAGCTGGCTGACCCGGCGGACTGGCTGGCCATGTTCCAGACCAACGTGCTCGGCGCGATGCGGGTGACCAAGGCGCTGTTACCGGCGCTGGAAGCCGGCGCCGGTGGCCACGTGCTGCTCACCGGCTCGGTCGCCGGGCATGGGGTCTATCCCGGCGGTGGCGGCTATTCCGCGGCCAAGTACGGCGCCCGGGCGATGATGGAGACGCTGCGGCTGGAACTCAACGGACGGCCGATCCGGGTCTCCGAGGTCGCCTCCGGCCTGGTCGAGACCGAGGAGTTCTCGCTGGTCCGGTTCCGCGGTGACGCCGAGCGGGCAGCCAAGGTCTATGACGGGGTTGCCGAACCGCTTACCGCCGAGGACATCGCGGACGTGATCGCATTCGTCGCGACCCGGCCGGCGCACGTGAACCTCGACCTGGTGATCGTCAAGCCGCTGGCTCAGGCCGCCTCACACCTGGTCGCGCGCACGCCGCCTGCTACCAGCTGAGCGTGCTACCAGCTGAGCCTGCGCCCGGCTGGCCGGTATCCGGTCGGCCGGTATCCGGTCAACGGGACAAGTTGGCGGTGGAGACCTCAACCCGGTTACGGCCGGCCCGCTTGGCGGTGTACAGCGCGCTGTCAGCGGCGTGCAGCAGCGTCTCGACCTCAAGGCCGTGTTCGGGGTAGCAGGCCACCCCGATCGAGGCGGACAGCCCGCGCAGGCTGGGCATCCCCTCGTCCCGGGACGGAACCTCGAGCTGGCCGATCCGTTGCCGGATCCGCTCGGAGATGGTCAGCGCGGCCAGCTCGTCGACGTCGGCCAGCACCGCCACGAACTCCTCGCCACCGAACCGGCCGATCGAGTCGTAGCCGCGCATCTCCTCAGCCAGGCAGCCGGCAACCGCCTTGAGCACATCATCGCCGATCAGGTGACCGTAGTTGTCGTTGATCCGCTTGAAGTTGTCCATGTCGATGATCAGCAACGCCGCACCCTGCTGCTCGCGCTCGGCGCGGGAGAGTTCGCGACCCGCAACGTGGTGCCAGGTGGCCGCGTTCAGCAGGCCGGTCTTGGCATCGGTGGTGGCGGCGACCTCGAGTTGCTTGGTCAGCACGCTGCGCTGCAGCACGAACATCGGCGGGACGACCAGCAGCGCGAGCAGCGGTTGCTGCACCACCGCGAGCGCGGTCAGGCCGCCCAGGCACAGGGTGGCAACCTCCAGCGAGGCGTCCTGCCAGCTGTTGAGCACCGAGCGGAACGACTCCGGCCGGACGGCCAGGTAGATCGCGGTGTACAGCACGGCGGCGTTGGCGAGCATGTACAGCAGCAGGCCGCAGCCGATGGCGAGCACGCCGACCACCGAACCGGGCAGCTCGGTCACTCGACCGGCCAGCGTCGCGAAGCCGGCCATGGTGGCGCGGGCGGCGTAGCAGGCGCAGATGACCCCGACCGCGTTGAAGACGTGCCGGTACGGGCGAATGCCGCTCTGCCGGCCGTAGCGCAACCAGGAGTTGGCCAGGATCAGCGTGCACAGCGGTGCGATCAGGCCGATCGGCAGCACTACCGCGGCGGCGAACGTCCAGACCGAGGTCATGTCCACGTGGCTGTAGACGGCGAGCCGGCTGCGCAAACGGGCAACCCGGGCCGAGATCTCCTCGAACACCAGGGCCAGTCCGATGAGCAGCGCGAGGCGTCCGAAATCTGATCCGTCAGGTCGGCTCAAGAATGCCAAGGAGCCTGCCGATATAGCCACCAGAGACTCGACCAGCAGCACATACGTCAGCATGGCTCGTGGGGTGGACCACAGGTCCCACGAGCCGATACGCGATGCCGGCGACGTTCGCTCGCCGAGCTGGGTGCGAGACAATCTGATACTCCTCAGTACAAGCAGAACGCTAGTGGATCAGGCGCGTCTTGTCATTGGCCCATCCGCTTACCTCGACCAAACACCATTGTGGGAATCTCGGTGGAAGTGCGCCCAATAACTGGCCCACCCCGCCCACCACCTCGGCCCCCGGAGGATGCCATGCTCGACCATCGCATGTGGGTCGAAAGAAAGTAAAGGGTCAAATGACCCACAATCCTTGAAAGTTTGCCCAATCACTCAACCTCGATCATGAAGGAGGCGTGCCATGCTCAAGAACCTCATCTGGCGCTAACATCTGCCCGTTCTCCGCACCTGGCACAGAAGGCTGCTGACGTATACAAGGTGCCCATCGGACGGCTCCTGATACGTCGAACCGGCTTGAATCCGGCAGGAATCAAGAGCGGCATCCAGCCTCGTAGAACCAGTCGCGGCCGGATGACTAGCGCCAGCAAAAACGGGCAACAACTACGTCGGTCCGGTACTGAACGTCAATCTCACTTTTAGTTAGCATTGAAATTACTGCGAGTAATCAAAGGAGGCGATCATGAAGAACATCATCTGGAAGAACATCATCTGGAACTGACCGTGAGAACGATCTTGAGGGCCGACTTCGGCCTGAAAGCTATCAATCCTGACCTGAGGTCCTGAACCGTACGTCGCCATCGAACGTCGCCAACAGGAAAGTCACGTCATGACCGATCCAGCGGGGCCCGCGTGAATATCCCGCTATGCCCACCGAGCCGTCCGCGCCCGCTCTGGCCGTGGGGGCTAGCTGGGTCGTTCGGCCGCGTGCCGCGGCGACGGGCCTACGGTCGGTTCGCCACTGCCAACTGGCTCGCTTCGTCCAACCTGCTCGCCCCGTCCTACCTGCTCAGTCTGGGCGCGCTGCTCGCCCGACGCGATGGACGCCTGGTGGGCCTCATGGGCCGCGCTCGCCCGCGACCACATCTGGGTCAGGCAGAGCGCGAGTACTAGCCCGACCATGCCGGCGCCGCTCACCGCCCACTTGACGCCCCACTCACCGGCTACCAAACCACCCAGCAGGATGCCGATTCCCTGCACCGCGAGCAGGCCCGAGGACGCGATGCCCACCG
>JBDSAN010000113.1:0-8726 GCA_039922115.1 Jatrophihabitantaceae bacterium | reverse complement strand
GCCTGCATCGTTGCATCCTGGGCCGACAAGTCGGTCACGACCACCCTGCGAGGCAGCCCGACCCGCAGTTCTGTCGGGGCGGCCTGTTAGACAGCAGGGGTGACCAGCAATGCGCTCGAGCCTGCACTCAAGCCCGCCCAGCTCGCCGACCGTGCCAAGCTTCGTGAGCGTGCCGAACAGTGCCTGCGCGCGCTGGCCGGCGAGCAGGCCAGCCTGCGCGAGGACCAGTGGCTGGCGATCGAGGCGCTGGTGGCTGATCGCCGGCGCGCGCTGGTGGTGCAGCGGACCGGCTGGGGCAAGTCGGCGGTCTATTTCGTGGCGACCGCCCTGCTGCGCCAGGCCGGTGCCGGGCCGACAGTCATCATCTCGCCGCTGCTGGCGCTGATGCGCAACCAGATCTCAGCGGCCGAGCGGGCCGGTATCCGAGCGGTCACCATCAACTCGACCAACCCCGATGACTGGGCGCGAACCTATGCCGAGGTCCGCGCGGGTCAGGTCGATGTGCTGCTGCTGTCACCGGAACGGCTCAATAACCCGGACTTTCGCGATAATGTGCTGCCCGAGCTGACCGCCAGTTGCGGCTTGCTGGTGGTCGACGAGGCGCACTGCATCAGCGACTGGGGACACGACTTCCGTCCCGACTTCCGCCGGCTGCGCACCCTGCTACCAGAGCTGCCCGACGGCATCCCGGTGCTGGCCACCACCGCGACCGCGAACAGCCGGGTAGTTGCCGACGTCACCGACGTGCTCGGCCTGCACCAGCAGGCCGATCCGGACACCCAGCCGGGCGAGCAGCCGGTGCTGGTGCTGCGCGGCAGCCTGGACCGGCAGTCGCTGCGCCTGGGCGTGCTCCGGTTGCCGTCCACCGCGCACCGGCTCGCCTGGCTGGCCGAACACCTCGGCACGCTGGATGGTTCAGGCATCATCTACACGCTCACCGTGGCGGCCTCGCAGGAAGTCGCTGACTACCTGCGCCAGCACGGCTACCAGGTCGCGGCCTACTCCGGGCAAACCGAGCAGACCGAGCGGCTGGCCGCTGAGCAGGACCTGCTCGACAACAAGGTCAAGGCGCTGGTCGCGACTTCCGCTCTCGGCATGGGTTTTGACAAGCCCGACCTGGGCTTCGTGATCCATTTCGGCGCGCCGTCCTCACCGATCGCCTACTACCAGCAGGTTGGTCGAGCCGGTCGTGGCGTGCAGAACGCCAGCGTGATCCTGCTGCCTGGCCCAGAGGATCAGGCAATCTGGGATTACTTTGCCTCGGTCGGCTTCCCGCCGGAATCGCAGGTACGCCAGGCGTTGCGGGTGCTGGCCGACTCCACCGCGCCGATGAGCACCGCCGCGCTGGAGACCAAGGTTGAGCTGTCGCGTAACCGGCTGGAGACGATGCTGAAAGTGCTCGATGTGGACGGTGCCGCCAAGCGGGTGCGGGGTGGTTGGACGGCCACCGGGCAGCCGTGGGACTACGAAGCCGATCGCTATGCCAAGGTGCATCGGGTCCGGATGGACGAGCAGCAGGCGATGCGCGACTACCTGAGCCTTACCGGCTGCCGGATGAGATTCCTGCGCGAACAACTGGACGATCCGCACGCCCAGGACTGCGGACGCTGCGACAACTGTGGTGGCCTGAGCATCCCGTCCGAGGTCGCCGAGCGCACCGTGTCCGCGGCCGATGCCAGCCTGGCCCGGCCCGGCGTCGTGGTAGAACCGCGCAAGCAATGGCCAGCAGCAATGGCCGGTCTCGGGGTTGCGCTGAAGGGCAAGATCGGTCCGACCGAGAGCGCCGAACCCGGCCGGGTGATCGCGCGCTACACCGACCTCGGCTATGGCCAGCGGGTCCGCGCAGTGCTCACCGCGCAGCTTGAGCCCGACGATCCCGATCCGGTGCCGGATGACCTCATCGCCGCCTCGATCGCGGTGCTGGCCGCCTGGCGGTGGCAGGACCGGCCGGTCGCGGTCGCCTGGGTCGGCTCGCACCGGCGGCCCGGCCTGATTGCCGATCTGGCCGGCCAACTGGCTGCCCGTGGCCGGCTGGCCGACCTCGGACCGGTCGAGCACACCGGCCAGTCCTCGCTCGGTCGGACGAACAGCGCGCACCGGTTGCGGGCGGTGGCCGGCAGCTACCGGCTGCCACCGCGGCTGGCCGACGCGCTGGCCGGTGAGTTCAGCGGTCAACCGATCCTGCTGGTCGATGACTTCATCGATACCGGCTGGACGATGGCGGTGCTGGCCAGCCTGCTGCGCAAGGCCGGAGCCGGTGCGGTATTGCCATTCGCAATAGGCCAAGCTGCGTAGCCAATCCGGCTAGCCGGCCCGTGCAGGCCAATCGGCCTAAGGTCAAGGTCAGCGCGCGAGGCAAGCCGCGGGCAGTTCGAACCAGCGCAGGTGCTCGAAATCGGCCGAGACCAATCCCGCTGAAACCAAGCCCGCTGAAACCAAGCCCGCTTCGATCAGGCCGGGATCGTCGAGCGCGTTGCCGGTCGGTGGCCCGCCGGCGGCGGCCAGCAGTTCCTCGGCCTCGTCCAGGTATCGCTTCAACTCCGATTCCGGCGCCCGGTCCTGCCGATGCGGGTAACAGAGGTTGCCCTCGGCGTCATAGCCGACCTGGCTCAGCCGCAACGCGGGTTCGGCGGCACCGAGCCGGTGCCGCCACAGGCCGGTGGCCGGTTCGAACCGGTAGTCACACAGCAGCCGCCAGCCCTCGCGGGCAACCAGCGATACCGCCGAAACCACGTACTGGAACACCGGTTCGGAAATGAAGTAGTTGAAGTTCACCCGTACCCAGCCAGGCTTGATTCCCTCGCAGCCGCCGGTGATTTCCCGCTCGAACTCCAGCGATCGTTCCAGGTCGATGCCGAGCAACCGGTGCCCGTACGGCCCGGCGCACGAGCAGCCGCCACGGGCCTGGATGCCGAACAGGTCGTTGAGCAGCGCGACCACGAAGTTGTGGTGCAGGTACCGACTGGGCTCGGCTCCGCTCCGCACTACGAAGGACACGATGGACAGCCGCTCGGAATCGAGATTGCCCAGGATTTCCAAGGAAGGCTCCGCGCGCCAGGCGGCCACCGCCCGGCTCAGGTAGCTCTCCTCGTGTGCCCGGATGACCTCGATCCCGACCGCCTGCTTGAGGTGGAACACCAGGCCGGCCCGGATCGACTCGACGATGGCCGGCGTGCCACCTTCCTCACGCTGCACCGGGTCGGACAGGTAGCGGTGCTCGGACGGGTTGACATAGGCGACGGTGCCGCCGCCCGGCACCACCGGCACCCGGTTGGTCATCAGCTCGCGGCGCAGCACCAGCACCCCGGGCGTGCTGGGGCCGCCGATGAACTTGTGCGGGCTGAGGAAGATCGCATCCAGGTAGGCCAGCGGGTCCGGCGCGCTGCCGTCGGCCGGCCGCGAGTACATGTCGATAGCCATGTAGGGCGCAGCGGCCGCGTAGTCCCAGAACGACAGCGCGCCGTGCTGGTGCAGCAGGGTGGCGATCCGGGCGGTGTTGCTGACGATTCCGGTCACGTTGCTGGCTGCTGAGAACGAGCCGATCTTCACCGGCCGGTCGGCGTACCGATCCAGCTGCTCGGTCAGCTGGTCGATGTCGATGTGCCCGTCGGCGTCCTGGGCGATCATCACCACGTCGGCGATGGATTCCCGCCACGGCAGCTCGTTGGAGTGATGCTCATACGGGCCGATGAAAACCACCGGACGCTGCTCGGCCGGGATCAGCGCGGACAGCTGGTAGGCATCATCCAGACCGGCCGGGACGCGCAGACCCAGAATTCCGATCAGCTTGTCGATCGCGCCAGTGCAGCCGGAGCCGGCAAAGATGACCGCGGTGTCGGCATCGCCGCCGACCGCATCGCTGATGATCGCGCGGGCGTCCTCGCGTAGCCGGGTGGTCTGCAGCCCGGTTCCGCTGGACTCGGTGTGGGTGTTGGCATACCGGGGCAACACCTCGGTGCGGATGAAGTCCTCGAGAAAGCCGAGCGCCCGGCCGGAGGCGGTGTAGTCGGCATAGGTGACCCGGCGCGGCCCGTAGGGGCCGTCCATCACCTGGTCGTCACCGATCACCGACTCACGGATGCGGCGTAGTAGCGGGGTTTCTATCGGCACGGCTAGGTTCACACTGCTGAGGATATCGCCGCGTGCCGCCGGACTTGCTATCCGTGCTGGCCGACCTGGGAACTGGCCGACCTGGAAGCTGGCCGACCTGGGAACTGGCCGATCTGGGAAGCTGGACAGATGTCGCAACCGATGACCGCCGCCGATGTCCTGTCCGATGCCTTCAGCCGGGTCCGCGAGCTGGTGGCCGAGACGCTGGACGACCTCACCGCCGACCAGCTGGCACACCGGCCGGACCCGGAGGCCAACAGCATCGGCTGGCTGATCTGGCACCTGACCCGGGTACAGGACGATCACGTGGCCGGAGTGGCCGGCACCGAGCAGGTCTGGACGGCCGAGGGCTACTTCGAGCGGTTCGGGTTGCCCTTCGAGGCGAGCGCCATTGGCTATGGCCAGCGCAGCGACGAGGTCGGCGCGGTGCGTCCGAGCTCGCCGGAGCTGCTTATCAGCTACCACGAGGCGGTCTGCCGGCGGAGCCTGCAGTTCGTTTCCGGACTGACCGAGGCTGACCTGGGCCGGGTGGTCGACGAGCGGTGGGAGCCACCGGTGACCCTCGGCGTCCGGCTGATCAGCGTGATCAGCGACGACCTGCAGCACGTCGGGCAGGCCGCCTACCTGCGCGGCCTGATCCGCTAGGCGGCCCGGATTCGCTAACGGCCTGATTCGCCAAGCGGCCCGGATTCGCTCACGGCCTGAATCGCCAAGCGGCCCGGATTCGCTAACGGGCTGGTAACGGCGGCAACGGTTGGCCGCTGCCGGCACATCCTCGCTGATGAACCGCTGCGCAGCAGTGGCCGCCGTCCATCAGGAGGAGCCATGCCGCACCGACCCCCGACCAGCTCACGATCCGTTCGCTGGTGGGCGCTGGCGCTGGCAACGCTCGCGCTGGCCGGTTGCGGTGGCGCCGCCAGCAAGTCCAGTTCCAGCAACGCTGGCAGCGGCGCGATCGCAGGGTTGCCAGCCGGTGACTCGGCCAAGCTGCCGGCCGCGGCGCCGGCGGCTGCTGGTGGGCCGGCAGCTAGCCAGACACCCTTGCAGCAAAGGGACATCGTCCGTACCGCGACCCTGGATGTCACGGTGGGCAACGTCGACCGGGCCGCTGCCAGCGCACTCGCGGCCACCGCCGCGGCCGGCGGCCGGGTGGACGGCGACGATCGTGGCGGCGACCGCGCCGGCCGGCACGCCAGCCTGATCCTGCGCGTCCCGCCGGCCAAGCTGGACGGCCTGATCGCGCTGGTCGCCAAGCTGGGGCACGAGAACGGCCGGACCGTGCACGGTGAGGACGTGACTGCCTCGCGGGCCGACACCGATGCGCAGGTGCAGGCACTGACCATCAGCGTCGGCCGGTTGCAGGACTTTCTCAAGCATTCAGGCACGATCACCGACCTGGTGGCGCTCGAATCGCAGCTGACCACCCGGCAGTCTCAGCTGCAGTCCACGATCGCCCAGCAGCGCGCGCTGGCTGATGAGATCGGTTTGACCACCCTCACCGTCAGCCTGTCCGCCACGGCACCGAAGGCCAGCGCAGCCGGCTCCGACCCGTCCGGCTTCGGCACGGCGCTGGTGGCCGCATTGCACGGCCTGCTACTGGTGGCCCGCTGGACCGGCGCGATTCTCGGTTACCTGCTGCCGTTCGGGCTGGCGCTGGCGATAGTGCTGGTTCCGGCGGGACTGTGGTGGCGGCAGCGTCGAGGTGCTGCCGGGCCGGCCAGCCTGCCGGTCGAACCGGTGACCGAGTGAGCCGGTTCAGCCACCGGGCAGCTTCTGCGGCAGCCAGACCGTGAAGGTGCTGCCGGCACCGAGGCTGGATTCGACCTCCACCGAGCCACCGTGGCGCTGCACTATCTCGCGCACGATAGCCAACCCCAATCCGGTGCCCGGCAGCGCGGCGGCGGTGGCGTTGGATGCTCGGAAGAACCTGGTGAACAGGTCGGGCAGGTCCTCGTTCGGAATGCCGATGCCGTCGTCGCTGATCCAGACAAACACGCCGTCGGACTCGTCCGCGCCGGCTTCGATCCGGACCCGCCCGCCGGCCTTGGTGAACTTGCAGGCATTGACGATCAGGTTGGTGAAGACCTGCTCCAACTGCTGAGGATCGCCCTCGACCTTCAGGTCGGTGGGGCAGTCCAACTGCAGGTCGATCCCGCTCGCGCCGGCCAGCGGCAGCATCGCCTCGTGCACGGTGTGCAACACCGACTCGATTTCGACCGTGGTCACGTCCAGCCGTAGCCGTCCGGCATCGATCCGGGATTGGGTGAGCAGGTCCTCGATCAGGTTGCGTAACCGGGTGGCATTGCGATCGATGACAGTGAGCATCTTCCTGGTTTGGTCGGTCAATTCGCCGCCGTCGCCGTCCTGCAGCATCTCCAGGTAACCGCTGATCGAGGTGAGCGGGGTGCGCAACTCGTGCGAGACGGTGGACACGAAATCGGACTTGGCCTGGTCCAGCTCGCGCAACACCTGAACCGCCTCGGCCTGCCGCTCGATCAGGTGCGCCTGCACCAGGCTGTGCGCCAGGTCGGCAGCCAGAAACTGGGCAACCCCGGTCTCGGTCAGCGTCCAGTGCCGGGAATGCCCGGTCATCGCGATCCAGATCAGGCCGAATGCACCGGTGCTATCGCCGATCGGCACCACCAGCGACGCGCTCGCGCCGACCGCCTGCGCGATCGCGAACACCCCGCGCCCGGCAGGTGTCGGCTCGTAGGTGCGGTGATCGCCGATGGTGATGATCTGGGCGCTGTCCCACAGCCGAACCGCCAGCGCCGTGGCCGCCCCCAGCTGCTCGTCCCGAGCGGGCGGCAGCGAGCCGAGATTCTCCTTATGCCATTGGGACGTCAGCTGCGGCACCCGGTCGTTGGAAAAGGTGTGCAGCCAGACCCGATCCACCTCGAAGGCATCGCCGAGGCCGCGCACCAGCTGCTCGGCCATCAGGCTGCCGCTGGTGGTTCGCCGGATGGTGGACGAGATCAGCCTGGTGCGCTGGCGAAACTGCTCGGCGTCGCGATCGGCGGTGGCCTCGGCCCGGGCCCGCCGACCGACCGCGTTCACCGCACGAGCCAGCGCGCGGACCTCAGACGGCCCGTCCTGCTCATTGGCGTGCGCGCTCAGGTCACCGCGATCGAGCCGGGACACCACCGAGCGCAGGGCGCGCAGCGGGCGGCTGATGCCGGTGGCCGCGCGCAGCGACAGGATCGCCCCGATCAGTACCGCGATCGCGGTGGCCGCGAGCAGCAGCGGTAGCGCGAAGCTGTGGATCTCGCGAGACTGGCTGCGCAGCCGCGCCCGGTTCTCATCGATCCGGCTGGTGACCGCGGCATCGGCTGCCTGGAATTTCTCGAACAGGGTGTTGCCGGCTTCACGCTGCGGGGTTTCGGGCAGGTCGCTGCTATTCGGGTTTGCCGCGATCGGATCGGCATATCCCATCAGCCACTGGTTGGCCAGGTCCCGTTCGTGGTTGATCGCGTCGTCCCAGGTGTGCACCCCGATGCCGTTGAGCGAGGCCTTGGTGCGATCCAGGCTGGGCAGGATCTGGCCGCGTGATACCCGGTAGGGGGTCAGGAAGGTCTGCGAGCCGGTCGACAGGTAGCTGTTCACAGCGGTGTCGGCAGACAGCATCAAGGTGAGCGTTTGCTTGTGCGAGTCGCTGGCCGGCGTGTAGCCGTTACTGAGCTGGTTCACCTGGTTGGTTGCGATCTGCACGGCGGCCACCCCGGCCACCCCGATCAGCACGACCAGCAGCAGCATCACAGCGGCCAGCCGGCGCAATCTCGACCCGACCGCATCGCGGGAATCCGGGATGACGCCGGTCGTCATAGGCTCGCACGCTGCATGACGGCCTCAACCCGAGCCAGCAGCTCACGCGGACTGAACGGCTTGACGACGTAGTCGGCCGCCCCCAACGCGATGCCGGATTCGACGTCGAATTCCTGGCTCTTGGCCGACATCAGGATGATCGGGATGCCGGCGGTGCTCGGGTCCCGGCGCAACGCGGTCAGCAGTTCCAGCCCCGAAATGCCGGGCATCATCACATCGAGCAAGGCCACGTCCGGCCGTTGTGCGCGCAGCTCGCGCAACGCCAGGGTGCCGTCGGATACCGCGATGACCTGGTAGCCGGCCGACCCGAGCTTGGCCACGACCAGCTCCCGGATGTCGCGATCGTCCTCGGCAACCAGGACAACCCGCAGACGCTCTGCAGCCGGTTGGACGTCGGTCATGGCAGCGTGGTCCTTTCCCCCCGGAACATGAATCATCTCTCTTTGCTGGCTGCGCGCAACCCATAGCGCAGTTGGACCTGGGCGGCCAGTCGCGCGTCGGGGTCGGAGAGGTCGAGTTCGACGCTGGCCAGTGCTCGCCTCAACCGGTAGCGGACGGTGGTCGGATGGACCCCGGTCTGGCTTGCCACTCGCGCAACGTCGGAACCAGTATCCAGCAGGCCGAGCAGCGTGCGCGCACTGGATGGGTCGCTCGCGATCAAATCGGCTAGCAGTCGATCATGCAATTCTGGTTGTTCACCAAGGTAATTCTCAATTTGGCTAGCTACCAGCGTTGGACGAATCGAATCGAAGGTCAGTACCGGCTCGGTGCTCGGCACGGTCAGCGCGGCTTCG
>JBDSAN010000112.1:0-5770 GCA_039922115.1 Jatrophihabitantaceae bacterium | reverse complement strand
GGCGAGAAGTCCGACGAGATCCAGTACATGAAGGAGCGCCGCGAAGCCCTCGGCGGCGTGCTGCCCAAGCGGGTCAACCGGGCCAAGCCGCTGGTGCTGCCCCCGTCGCAGGCCTCGGCCTACGCCGACCTGAAGAAGGGCTCGGGCAAGCAGAGCGTCGCCACCACCCAGGTGATGGTCCGGCTGTTCAAGGACCTGATGCGCGACAAGGAGATCGGCAAGCGCTTCGTGCCGATCATCCCGGACGAGGCTCGCACCTTCGGCCTGGACGCGATCTTCCCGACCGCCAAGATCTACTCCCCGCACGGCCAGGAGTACGACGCGGTCGACCGGGACATGCTGCTGTCCTACAAGGAATCCACCATCGGGCAGATCCTGCACGAGGGGATCAGCGAGGCCGGCTCCACCGCGTCGCTGATCGCGGCCGGCACCGCCTATGCCACCCACAGCCAGCCGATGATCCCGTTCTACATCTTCTACTCGATGTTCGGCTTCCAGCGCACCGGCGACCAGTTCTGGCAGTTCGCCGACCAGCTCGGCCGGGGCTTCGTGCTCGGTGCCACCGCCGGGCGCACCACGCTGACCGGTGAGGGTCTGCAGCATGCCGACGGGCACTCGCCGCTGCTGGCTTCGACCAACCCGGCCGCGGTTGCCTATGACCCCGCCTACGCCTACGAGATAGCGCACATCGTGCACTCCGGCCTGGCCCGGATGTACGGCAGCTCGGCTGAGCACCCGCGCGGTGAGGACGTGTTCTTCTACCTCACCATCTACAACGAGCCGATCCCCCAGCCGGCCGAGCCGGCCGAGGTGGACGTCGAGGGCATCCTGCGCGGCATTCACCAGGTCTCACCGGCGCTCGGTGAGCAGAACCGGCCGCGGGCCCAGGTGCTCGCCTCCGGCGTTGCGCTGCCGTGGGCGTTGCGGGCCCAGGAACTGCTCGGCCAGGACTGGGGCGTCGACGTCGACGTCTGGTCGGTGACGTCGTGGAATGAATTACGACGAGATGCTTTGGCCGCCGACGAGCACAACCTGCTCAGCCCGGACGCGGAAGCCCGCACGCCCTACATCGTCAGCAAGCTGGCCGACGCGGTCGGACCGGTGGTGGCGGTATCGGACTACATGCGCGCGGTGCCCGACCAGATCGCGCAGTGGGTGCAGAACCCGCAGCGGCAGTGGAGCTCGCTCGGCGCGGACGGCTTCGGCTTCGCCGACACCCGAGGCGCTGCTCGCCGGTTCTTCCACATCGACGCCGAGTCGATCGTGGTGAACGTGCTGGCGCAGCTGGCCAAGCGGGGCGAGGTTGAGCCGGACGCGGCCCGGCTGGCCCTGGACAAGTACGCGGTGCTCGACGTGGCAGCCGCCGAGGCCGGTTCAGCCGCGGGCGATTCCTGAGCGGGCCGCTGCGCGCTGGCTCAGGACCCAACAGCCCGGAGCTAGCCGCATGGGACGGCAGTAGCCGTGGCGCTGAGTAGCGCGCCGAGCGGGACGTCCAGCCGGGCCTCGGCATACGGGTCGCCCCGGGTCTGGCCCTGGTTGGCGATCAGCACCGGGATCTGGTGCGCGGCCGCCCGCCGGACGAACCGGAAGCCGGACGCGACGGTCAGCGACGAGCCGAGCACCACCAGCAGCTTGCTCGACTCGACCAGCCGGTAACAGCTCGCGACCCGCTCCGGCGGCACGTTCTCGCCGAAGAACACCACGTCGGGCTTGAGCATGCCACTGCAGCCGGCGCAGTCAACCAGCCGGAACCGGGCCACCTCCGCCTCGGCCAGGTCCACATCACCGTCCGGCTTGGCCTGGCCCGCTGCCGCAGCCGCCGCTGCCGGGTTGGCCGCGGCAAGCCGGGCATGCAGCTGCTCGCGGCCGGTCAGTTGCCGGCAATCAAGGCAGATCACCCGAGCCAGGCCACCATGCAACTCGATAACTCCATCGGCGCCAGCGGCCTGATGCAGGCCATCGACGTTCTGGGTGATCACCCCGGCCAACCGGCCGTCCCGTTGCAAATCAGCCACCCCACGATGCCCAGCGTTCGGAGCCGCCTGGGCGATCTGGCGCCAGCCTCGGTGACTGCGGGCCCAGTACCGCTGGCGGGACGCCGCGCTGCCGGTGAACTCGGCAAACGTCATAGGCGTTGCCGGCCTGGCCCGGCCGGTGGGGCCGCGGTAGTCCGGGATGCCGGACTCGGTGGACAGGCCGGCCCCGGACAGGATCACCGTGCCGCCCGGACCTGCGCCAGCGATGCCAGTGGCCAGTAGCTGGGCGGCCTCAACGAGGTCCTGGACGATCGCCGGCATCCCTCGACAGTACGACGGCGCCGCCAGTGGCCGCGACTGGTCGCCGCCCGGTCCGCCAGCATATCCACCAAACGGTGCAAGACAGTTTGCCACACAGTTGCCGAATTCTGGCAATTTGAGAGTCCAGGCCCGGTGCCCTCGCCGGCTATTCCTGCTGGCCTACATTGCATACCGGGACCCGGTAGCAACTGCGCCCTAACGACCAGATTTCCAACGAACCGTCCATCTAACAGCACTCGTTTGGACAGCTCCCCCCAATAACCAATGACTAACTCTCAAGAGCTGACGGTTGCGCTCATTTCACGTATGGTTCGACTATGAGTACTGGGCGTCCCGGCCCACCCACCTCATCGCTTACCGAACCTGACGCGGCCGCCGGCGGCACCGTCGGCGGGTGGAGCGCGCCGCAACTGCTGGCCGCGATCGTGCAGTCCTCGCAGGACGCGATCATCGGCAAGAGCCGAACCGGCAACATCCTGAGCTGGAACCCGGGCGCTGAGCGCCTGTATGGCTGGAGTGCTGGCCAGACCATCGGCCAGCACATCAACCTGCTTGTCCCTGAGGATCAGCGCGAACTCGAACAGCAGCTGTTCAGCCGCATCCTGGCCGGCGAGCGCCTGGAAGCCTTCGAGCTGTCCCGGCTGCATCGCGACGGCCACCGGCTCGAGGTGTCGCTGTCCATGTCGCCGGTCCTCGATCCGGCCGGCCACATCGTCGGCGTGTCCTCATCGTCGCGCGACGTCGGTGAATTGCAGCGAGCCAGGCGAGGATTCCAAAGGATCCTGGATGCCGAGCCGGATGCCATTGTCTGCGTCAACGCCAACGGTGAGATCACGTTCGCCAACGTCGCGGTCGAAACGCTGTTCCAGTACCGCCCGGCCGAACTCACCGGACTGCCGGTCGAGGTGCTGCTGCCGGAGAGCAACCGCGTCAGCCACATCGCGATGCGGACCAGGTACCGCCAGCACCCGACCGCGCGCACCATGGGGACCGGCCGGCAGCTGTACGGCCTGCGGCGGGACGGCAGCAGCTTTCCAGCTGATATCAGCCTTGCGCCGATTGATGATTCCAGCGATGGATCGACCGTCGCCGCGGTCCGCGATGCGACCACGCGGTACGCGATCGAGGCCTCCGTCCGCGAGAGCGAGCAGCGATTCCGCCAGGTCACCGAGAGTGTCGAAGCCGGCTTCACTTTACGCAGCCTGTCCAGTGACGAGTTCCTCTATGTCAGCCCGGGGTACCTGCGCATCCTGGGCCTTGGCCAGGATGTCGCGGCTGAGCGCGGCCCGAAGCAAGTGCGCAACCTGATCCACCCCGATGACCGGGGCGAGCTTGCCGAGGACTACTTCCGGCGGGTCGAGGCCGGCGAACCGGCGCAGCTCGAATTGCGCATTGTCCGGCCTGATGGCGCGGTGCGCTGGATCAGGGCCACCAGCACCCCGGTCCCCGAGCCGGACGGCCAGGTGGACCGGGTCGCCGGCACCCTGGAGGACATCACCGATCGCAGGTCCGCTGAGGTCGTGGTCCGATCGGCCCGGCGGGAAGCCGAGCGGGCCAACTCGGCCAAGAGCGAATTCCTGTCCCGGATGAGCCACGAACTGCGCACCCCGCTCAATGCGGTGCTCGGCTTCGCCCAACTGCTTGAGCTGGACCCGATGTCGGAGGTTCAGCAGGACGCGGTCCGGCACATCCTGCGTGGTGGCCGGCACCTGCTGGAAATGATCAACGACGTGCTGGACCTCTCCCGGATCGAATCGGATCAGCTGGAAATCTCGGTCGAATCGGTGCTGGTCTCAGAACTGCTGCTGGGCAGCGTCGGGCTGATGCGCCCGATCGCGGCCAAGGCCGAGGTCGAGCTGGGCTGCGACCTCGACCAGCCCGCGATGGGCTTGTCGGTACAGGCAGATCATCGCCGGCTGCGGCAGGTACTGCTGAACCTGCTGTCGAACGCGATCAAGTACAACAAGCATCCAGGGCGGGTCGAACTGACCTGCGCCCTCAGCGGTGACAACCAGCTACGGCTGGCTGTCGCCGACACCGGAATCGGGGTTCGGGCCGAGGACCTGCCCCGGCTGTTCGTCCCGTTCGACCGGCTCGGTGGGCCGGCCGCCGAGATCGAGGGAACCGGCATCGGCTTGGCCTTGACGCAACGGCTGGTCTTGGCGATGGGGGGCACCATGGAGGTTAGCTCTGAACTCGGCGTCGGTAGCACCTTCACCGTCGTGCTACCGCTGGTGTCACCGGCGGTAGTCGCCCACAAATCGGCGGTGCTGGTCGCCGGCGCGATTACCCGGGTGCCCGATTCGACCCTGCTCTACATCGAGGACAACGTCTCCAATGTTCAGCTATTGGAGCAGATTCTCAAACGCCGGCCGGGCTGGCAGTTGATCCACGCCGGCACCGGAGCGCTCGGCGCGCAGCTGGCCGCAGCCTCGGCACCCGCCCTGATCTTGCTTGACATGCACCTGCCCGACGCGTCCGGGCTGGACGTGCTGCGCCGGTTGCGGGCCGCCCCGGAGACCGCCAACGTCCCGGTGGTGATCGTCAGCGCCGACGCCAGCGCGCAGCAGATCGCGCGGGCCGAGTCGGCGGGCGTGCAGCGCTACCTGACCAAACCACTCGACGTCGGCGAGCTGCTCGGCCTGCTGGACCAACACATCCGGCAGGCGCAGCCATGAGCCGGCCGCTCGAGCGATTCGCCGACGCCCGAGTGCTGATCATAGACGACAACCTGGACAACCTGGACCTGATGGCGGCCGTGCTCGGTCGGGCCGGACTGCGCCACGTGCGCACCGAATCCCAGGTGCTCGAGACGACCTCGCTACTGGCTTCAAGCGAGCCCGACCTGATCGTGCTCGACCTGCACATGCCACACGTGGACGGTTTCGCGATGCTGCGCGAGGTGATGGCCTTCGCGGCCGGCAGTTACCTACCGGTGCTGGTGGTCTCGGCAGACATCAGCCGGGACGCACTACATCGGGCGCTGGCCGGCGGGGCTCGCGACTTCGTGACCAAACCATTCGACACCGTCGAACTGCTGCTGCGGGTGCGCAACCTGCTGGAGACCCGGTTTCTGCATGTGACGGTGCGCGAGCACATGTTGACCAGCAAGAATGGCGAACTCCGGCAGCCGGTTTCGCAGCTGGATCAAGCCGGCTACCAGCGCGTGCTGGACCGGATCAGGCAGGCCCTCGGCCCGGCCGGCTTCCAGATCGCACTGCAACCCATAGTCGATACCAACACCTCGCAGCCGGTTGGCTTCGAGGCGCTCTCGCGCTTCAGCGGGCCGCCTGAGCAGCCACCGGACGAGTGGTTCGCCGCCGCGGCCGAGGTCGGGCTGGGCACTGACCTGGAGGTCGCCGCGGTGCGGCGCGCGCTCAGTTACCTGCCCGAGGTCCAGAGCCGGCACAGCGGGGCGTTCCTGGCCGTCAATGCCTCACCGAGCACGGTGCTGTCCGGCCGGCTGGACGAGG
>JBDSAN010000111.1:0-3513 GCA_039922115.1 Jatrophihabitantaceae bacterium | reverse complement strand
CGTCAGCGAGCCGGCGCTGCGCAGCGACGTGGTGGCCACCATCGACTTCGACCCGGCGATCGACGCTGCCGCGCTGGCCAAGCAGCTGCGGGCCAACGGCGTGGTGGACACCGAGCCGTACCGGGGTCTGGCCCGCAACCAGCTGCGGATCGGGCTGTATCCGGCGGTCGATCCGGACGATGTCAGCGCGCTGACCGCCTGCATCGACTGGCTGGTGCCCCGACTGGCTGCCAGGGAGCCCCGATAGCCGCGCGTCGGCGGCCGATAGCAGGCCAGCGATCTGGGCCGGCCTCGGCGTGGGCAGTCGGCTAATCGCGGCGGTGAACGTATCGTCAAAGCATGCGATTGCTCCGGCTCGTCGGCCCGAGTAAGGACGGCGCGTCCCTGCTGCTGGAGTCAGCCGACGGCAACGAGCAGTTCACCCTGCCCATCAACGAGCGGTTGCGAAACGTGTCCAACTCGGATCTGCCCCGCCTGCCGTTGCCGGAGTCCGGGCCCGGCTCGCCACCTACCCCGCGCGAGATCCAGACCCGGATCAGGGCCGGCGCGTCCGCCCAGCAGCTGGCCGACGAGGCCGGCATCTCGATAGATCGGGTGATGCGTTTCGCCTTTCCGGTGCTGGCCGAACGGACTCGGGTGGTGGACGAGGCACGCCGGGCCAGGGCCCGCAGCAGCCACGAAGGCCAGCTCGTCGACTTCGGCAACCTGATCGACGCCCGGCTGACCCGGCACGGCCTGGATCCGGCCGGAGTCAGCTGGGACGCCTATCGGCGTGAGGACGGCGGCTGGACGGTGACCGCCGCGCTCACCGCGCACGAGCAGCGGCTGCAAGCGAAGTTCTCCTTCGCGCTGATGAACCGGACCGTCTCAGCCCTGGACGCGCTCGCGGCCGATCTGCTGTCCGACCGGCCGGTTGCCGTGTTGTTGCCGCCGATGCCCACCCCGGTGGTGGCCGAGCCGGCGCCCGAACCAGCCGGTCCGGCGCCGCTACGGCTGGCCGCGGTGCCTGACCGCACCGAGCCCCCGGCCGAGTCCAACGGCGCGCTCACCACCTCAGCGGTCCGGCCTGGTCGCCGGCAGAAGGCCCGCACCAGGCCGATTCCGATCGACAATGATGACGAGCTGTTCGACCAGGACGCCTTCGACAGCGCTCCTGACCAAGCCGCGGCCGCTCACCCGACCGACCTGAGCTGGGACGAACCGGCGCTCCCGCTGGACCTGGCTGAGCTCGGCGACGACCCCGCGCCCGACACCGATCCCGAACCGCGCAAGCGGGGACGGCGGGGCGACAAGCCACGGATGCCGTCCTGGGACGACATCCTGCTGGGCGTCCGGCACAAGTCGGACTGAGCAGCCGCCGAGCAGCTCAGCCGCCCGGCTGCTCAGACGCCGGCCGGGCGGACGTAGTCGACCAGGTACTGGCCCTCTGAGCTCGACTTGGTACCGACCGTGGCGTTGATGACGGTGCGCACCACCGACGAGGTGCTGGCGAAATGCGCCTCGGAGCCGCTCTCGCCGCCGAAGTCGCCGTTCTCGACGGTCACGGTGCCGTCGGCGTTGACTGCCGTGACGATCGCGACGTGATGGATGTTGGTGGTGCTGGTCGAGGTTGCGTTGAACACTGCCGCATCGCCGACCGCCGGAGTCTTGGTCAGGGTCCCGTGCTTGCTGCCGTAGCTGTAGAAGCTGGCCGCCAGCGCATTCAGATCGGCAGTGTAAGACACGCCTTCATGCCCCCAGACCCATCGCGCGAAGTCAGCGCACCAGTATTCGGGCTGGCCGCCGTTACCGGTGCAGCTGGTCGCGAAACCGGTGCCTCCGAGGCTATTGACCGAGCAGGCCTTCTTGGCATGGTTGGCTGTTGCCAGCGCACCGATCGCGCTCGGCGTACCGGCACTGGCGACGGCCGGATCGATCGCGATGAGTGCGGTGGCCAGCAGTCCGGTTACGGCCATAGTGCAGCCGAGCCGGCGAAGTCGACGAGTCATGCGAGCCCTTTCGTGAAACAGTAATTTCGGACGAAAGGGATGCTAGCTCAGTTGGCATGGCTCAGCGGGTCAAGCCGTAGCGGCGGGTGAAGTCGTTACCGAACTTGGCCTGCGGGTCGTGCCTGGCGGCCAATGCGGCAAAGTCGGTCAGCCTCGGGTGCAGACTGGCCAGCTCGGCAGGCTGATGGCCGAACAGCTTTGCCCAGTGCGGCACCGCCTCGAACTGGCGCAGCCGGGCTTCGAGTTCGGCGACGACCGGTTCGACCTTGCCGTGATCAGCGATCCAGGTGAAATGCAGGGCCACCCGATCGGTGCGGTAGCAGGGGCTCAGCCACAGCTCGTCGGCGGCCACCGTACGAATCTCAGCGACCTGGAGCACCGGGTCGAGCTTGGCCGCTATCGCCTGCACCACCTCGATCGCGGCCCGCGCGTGCCCGCGTCCGACGAAGTACTCGGACTGGAGCTCATCGCCGTTGCTCGGGGTGAATTCCAGCCGGAAGTGCGGCAGCCGCTGTTGCCACCGGCCGACGACACCCAGCTGCTGGGTCGCGAAGCCGGCGTCCTGGCCGGGCACCGGATGCCTGGCTTGCTCGGCCGGACGGGCGCCATGCAGCGCAGCGCCGGCCTCACGCGCACGCGTGGACTTCAACCACACCTGATCGATCCGGTCGGCCTGCCAGCGGGTGAACAGGCTGACGCTGTAAGCCGCGGCGGTGATTTCATCGAAGTTATCCAGCAGCGCGGCCAGCGGAAGATCGTCATAGACGTACTGGTAGATCTCGAAGCTTGGCACCAGCTCCAGGGTCAGCTCGGTGACCACACCCAGGCAGCCGAGCCCGATCACCGCACCCTCGAAGTCGGGATCGGCGCGAGTCAACCGCCGGGGCTGTCCGTCGGCGGCGACCAGGGTCAGCGCGGTAACCGAACCAGCCAGCACCTGGTTGCCGTCACCGGAACCGTGCGTGCCGGTCGCGCAGGCGCCAGCGACTGAGATGTGCGGCAGCGAGCCAAGGTTGGCCAGCGCCAGGCCGTGCTGCTCGATCACCGCGGTGAGCTCGCCGTAGCGCACGCCACCGCTGACCCGCACCGTGGCCCGGTCGGGGTCGACCTCGATGACCGGTGGCAGGTCGCGGATCGAGATCAGCGTGTCGGTGGTATCGGCGATCCGGTTGAACGAATGGCCGGTGCCCAGGCACCGCACTCGATCGCTGGCGGCGACCAGCTCGCTCAGCTGCTCGACCGTGGCCGGCAGGTGCAGCCGGTCGGTGCTGAAGGTGATGTTGCCGGCCCAGTTCGTCAATGTCGCCACTGGTGCAGTCTCACCAAGATTGGCCGATCCGGCCAGTGCGGGCGGTAGCCCGTCGTCCGCGAGTGGGCAGTTCGCCGCCGCCGCCCCGCACGAGTGGGCAGTTCGCCGCCGCCGCCGTGCTCCACGAGTGGGCAGTTCGCCGCCGGCGTCGTGCACGAGTGGGCGATCTTGCGACGAATGGTCGATTGCGATTGGCCATTCGTCGTCGGACTGCCC
>JBDSAN010000110.1:0-3777 GCA_039922115.1 Jatrophihabitantaceae bacterium | reverse complement strand
CTGGCCGAGTTGGTCACCGATGGGCTGATCGATCCGGTCGGGCTGCTGACCCGGCTGGCCGGCGGGGCCGGAACGACGCGGTGCGAGCCGGACGTGCTGAGCGCGAACGCGGCTGCTGCGACTGCGGCTACTGCTGCCGCCGCGGCGGCCGGGGCTAGCCAGCTGGAGCGCCGGCGGCGCTGGCGCAGCTGGCTCGGTGGCGGTTTGAGCCGGGTGATCGGCAGGTCATCGGACATCAGCAACTCGGAGAGTTCGTTGCTTCGTTCGGCGCGCAGTTGGACCAATTCGCGGTAGCTGAGCTGCTCGGCCTTGGCCTGGTACGCCGCCCGCAAGCGGTCCTCCATTCCCGTGCTCATCGGGTTTCTCCCAGCATTGCCTCGAGCTTGTCCATGCCGCGGCTGGCAGTCGACTTGACGGCACCACGCGAGATACCCAGCGCTTCGGCGATCTCGGCCTCGGACAGGTTTGCCCAGTACCGCAATGCCAACACCTCTTGCTGGCGTTGCGGTAACGACCGTACGGCCGCCAGCACCTCCTGATGCTCGGCGGCGAGCATCAGCTCGCTGTCGGCCGGCTCTGCGTCAAAGATCTGGGCTTCGCGCAGATGTCGCCGGACGGTCTGGCGCTTGCGCAACACCGACCGGGCGTTGTTCACCACGGTGGTGCGCAAGTACCCGATCGCGGCCTTCGGCTCACGTAACCGGTCCCGGTGCTGATGCAGCGCAATGAAGGCGTCGTGCACGACGTCCTCGGCCGAGCCGACGTCGTCGACCAGTAGCAACGCCAGCCGCACCATCCCGAGTCGATGCGCGGCGTAGAGCGCAGCCACATCGACTGCCGTCGGCTCGACCGAGCGTGTCATCGGTTCGCCGCCCCCCGGAACCAGCCCAGGTGTCATATCCCCCGGACCTCGCGGCGAAAGGTTGTCACGATTGTCAGACGCAGACCAATCGAGAAGGTTGCACCGCGGCCTGCATTTCAGGTGAGCCCCGATCGGATGTGACAGGATGCGGCGGTGACCTCGCAGCCGGATGCTGATGACGGCCTTACCCACCTGCACACCGGCAAGGTGCGCGAGCTGTACGCCACCGATACCGGGCACCTGCTGATGGTGGCCAGCGATCGGATGTCGGCCTACGACTACGTGCTGCCGACCCCGATTCCGGACAAGGGACGGATCCTGACCGCGATGACGGTCTGGTGGTTCGGTCAGCTGTCCGAGCTGGTGGACAACCACCTGGTCAGCTACGACGACGACAGCATCCCGCCGGCCTGGCTCGGTCGGGCGATGCTCTGCCGTCGGCTTGAGATGGTGCCGATCGAGGCGGTCGCGCGCGGCTACCTGGCCGGCGGCGGGCTGCTGGACTACCGGGCCAGCGGGGCGGTGTGCGGCATCGAGTTGCCGGCCGGGCTGCTGGACGGCTCCGAGCTGCCCGAGCCGATCTTCACCCCGGCGTCCAAAGCCGCGGTCGGCGAGCACGATGAGAACATCAGCTACCCCGACATGGTGAGCCGGATCGGCTCGAGGACCGCGGCGCAGCTGCGCGAGCTGACCCTGGCGATCTACCGGCGGGCCCGCGAGATCGCGGCCGAGCGCGGCATCATCCTGGCCGACACCAAGTTCGAGTTCGGTATCCACCCGTGTTCCGGTGAGCTGGTGCTGGCCGATGAGGTGCTGACGCCGGACTCGTCCAGGTTCTGGCCGGCCGACCAGTGGCAGCCGGGACGGGCCCAGCCCAGCTATGACAAGCAGTACGTCCGGGATTGGCTGACCTCGCCGGCTTCTGGCTGGGATCGCTCGTCCGGCGAGCCGCCGCCCGCGCTACCCGACGAGGTCGTCCAGGCGACCAGGCAGCGTTACATCGACGCCTACGAGCGGTTGACCGGCCTGCGGTTCGATGACTGGTTGGGCAACTGACCGTTCCTGCCCGCACCTGACTGCCCGTTACGCAACCGACCGCCCCGGGATAGGTACGAGTGGGTAGTTGCGATGCGAGGCCGTCCACGAGTGGGCAGTTGCGATGCGAGGCCGTCCACGAGTGGGCAGTTGCGGCGTCGGCGGTTTGACGAATAGGCGGTTGCGGTGGGCGATTGTGTATTGAATGGGCGATTGCAACTGGCCACTCGTGCCCGAAACTGGCCACTCGTGGGCACGGCGGTCCCGGAACTGGCCACTCGTGCCCGAAACTGGCCACTCGTGGGCACGGCGGTCCCGAGACGCCTACCCACGCGGCCGGCCGCTCCGAACGGAGCTGAATTCAGTGCCCTAGGCTGGCGGCAGTCGCCGAACTCGGCAGCCTGATCGAAGAGGAGATTCCTGTGGCCCGCGTGGTGGTGGACGTCGTCATGAAGCCAGAGATTCTGGATCCGCAGGGCCAGGCGATTCTGGGCGCGTTGACCCGGTTGGGGATAGAAGGCGTCAACTCGGTCCGCCAGGGCAAGCACTTCGAGCTGGACGTCGACGACGACCTCGACGATGACACTCTGACTACTTTGGCAGACACCTTGCTCGCGAATCCGGTCATTGAGGACTTCACGATCCACCGCTGACCGGTCAATGTGAGCCGTGCCGGTAATCTCAGCCTGGTGAGCCCCCGCATCGGAGTAGTGACCTTTCCCGGCAGCCTCGATGATCGGGATGCGCTGCGCGCTATCCGGCTGGCCGGTGCCGAGCCTGTCCCGCTCTGGCACGGCGAGAAGTGGTTGTCCGACGTCGAGGCGGTCGTCCTGCCCGGCGGCTTTTCCTACGGGGATTACCTGCGCTGCGGCGCGATCGCGCGGTTCTCCCCGGCGATGGAATCGATCATCGATGGCGCTCGCAACGGCATGCCGGTGCTCGGCATTTGCAACGGGTTCCAAGTGCTGTGCGAGGCGCACCTGCTGCCCGGTGCCTTGATTCGAAACGATCACCGTAAGTTTGTCTGCCGCGATCAGCGGCTGCGGGTCGAAAACGCCGACACCGCCTGGACCGGCTGCTACCAGCAGGGCCAAGAAATTGTGGTGCCGTTGAAGAACGGCGAGGGGGGATACGTGGCTGATCAGCGGACGCTGGATGAGCTTGAGGCCGAGGGACGGGTGGTGGCCCGCTACGTCGGCGACAATCCGAACGGCTCGTACCGCGCGATTGCCGGCATCAGCAACCCGGAAGGCAACGTGGTCGGCCTGATGCCGCACCCCGAGCATGCGGTCGAGGAGCTGACCGGTCCCAGCACCGACGGCCTGGCCATGTTCAGCTCGGTGCTGCAGTCATTGGTAGCCACCGCATGACCGTGCGGCAACAGGCCAGCGTGGACACCGTCGAACTCGCCGCCAAGAGCCCGGACCAGCCACAGCCGTTCGCCGAGCTGGGCCTGGCCAAGGACGAGTACGCCAAGATCAAGCAGATTCTCAAGCGCCGGCCGACCAGCTCCGAGCTGGCGATGTACTCGGTGATGTGGTCCGAGCATTGCTCCTACAAGTCGTCCAAGGTGCACCTGAAGCAGTTCGCTGAAAAGAAGCCAGCGAAGGCATCCGGCGAGAAGGACATTCTGCTGGTTGGCATGGGGGAAAATGCCGGTGTGGTTGACGTCGGGCACGGCCTGGCTGTGACCTTCAAGATCGAGTCGCACAACCACCCGTCCTACGTCGAACCGCACCAGGGCGCGGCCACCGGCGTCGGCGGCATCGTCCGCGACATCCTGACCATGGGCGCGCGCCCGATCGCGGTGCTCGACTCGCTGCGGTTCGGCGCTGCCAGCGCTGCCGACACCGCCCGGGTGCTGCCCGGCGTGGTCTCGG
>JBDSAN010000109.1:0-4853 GCA_039922115.1 Jatrophihabitantaceae bacterium | reverse complement strand
GGATACCTCGTCATTGCAACCCAGAAATCGATCGGCCCGGTCGAGCTGTGCGTGCTGTTCGGGCTGATCGGCCTGCTGCAGTCCGGCAGCACGGTGGCGCTCAAGGCCAGCGTCGCCTCGCTGGCCGGCGAGCATGGTGGCGTTCGCGGGTTCGCCGCACTGAGCATGGCCGTCAATGCCGGTTCAGCCGCCGGCCCGGTGCTCGGCGCGCTGCTGCTCGGCTCGCGGCAGTTCGCGCTGCCGGCGCTGGCCGCGGCCACCGTGGCTACCGCCGCTGTGCTGCCGCTGCCGGCCAATGCGGTCCGGCAGCGAGTCGAGCGCTCGTTTCGGCTGGCCGTGCCGGGCCGGCAACTGGCCGGCTTCCTGCTGGTCGCCTCGCTTACCTGGGCTGGCTACGCGGCCGCGTTGGATGCGATGCCGACTGCGGCCGGGCTGCTGGTCGACCAGCGGGTGGTGGCGCTCGCCTTCGGGTTGAACGCCCTGGTCGTGGTTGCCGGCCAGCCAGCCGTCACCGGCTGGCTGATCCGGCGCGGCGGCCCGAGCGGCGGACGGCACCCGATCCGGGCGCTGGCGTTGGCGAACCTGGTGGCGGCCGGTGGGCTGTCGGTGATCGCGGCGCTGCCATGGGCCGGGCCGGCCGCGCTGCTGACCGGCGTGCTGATCTTCAGCGCCAGCGAGTTGATCTGGGGCCCGCTGTATGACTCCGAGACGCTGGCCCGCGCCGGCCGGTTGTCGACGGCGGCCGCCTTCGGGCTGGCTGGTTGCGTGTTCGGCGTTGCCGAATCCGGCGCGGCCTGGACGGCAATCGCGATCGTCGGCAACGGCGGTGCCAGTCGAGTTGCCACCGTGTTCGGCGCGGCCGGCATCGCGACGGTGCTGGCGGCGGTGTTGCTGATGGCGCTGCGCTCGGCCGTTGTCGCTCGTCCGACCAGCGAGGTGAGGCGATGACCTACCTTGCCTTCGTCGAGTCGAACATCACCGGGCACGGCGTGCGGGCCTTGCGTACCGCCAAGGAACTGGGCTACCGGGTGGCGTTCCTGACCTCGAGTCCGAACCTGTACCGCCCCCCGGGCGGTCCGGATCCGCTGGAGCCGGTGGACGAGCTGGTCATCGCCGACACCTATCACCCGGGTCACCTCAACGCGGCCCTGTCGCTGCTGCCGCGCCCGGTCGACGGCATCGTGGCCTTCGATGACTACCACCTGACCCCGGCCAGCGCGGTCGCCCGGCTGCGGGGCCTGCCCGCGCCGTCGGAGGCCGGGTTGCGCACCTGCCGGCAGAAGGACCTGACCCGGGCTGCGCTGGCCGATGCCGCGGCGGTGCCGCATCAGGTCGTCGACGCCGACGACGAGGACGTGCCGAAGCGCTCACCGGTCGGCTATCCGTGCGTGGTGAAGCCGGTCGACGACAGCGGCAGCGTTGCCGTCCGGCGCTGCGACGACGATGTCGAATTCCAGGCTGCCCTCGCCGCGGTACTCGAACGCACCGTCAACGTGCGTGGTTACCGGCTGACCCGGCGGGCGATCGTCGAGCGATACCTGGACGGTGCTGAGTACAGCGTCGAAGCGCTCAGCGACGGCTCCGGTTGGCAGATCCTCGGTGTTACCACCAAGGTGCTCGGCCGGCAGCCCTACGCCGTCGAGCTCGCGCACGCATTTCCCGCGCCGCTGCCCGAGGAGCTCACGGCCCGGTTGCAATCGGTGGCAGCTGGCTGGCTGGATGCGGTCGGCCTGGACTGGGGAGCAGCGCACATCGAGCTGCGGTTGACCGAGGCCGGCCCGTTGCCGATCGAGATCAACCCCAGGCTCGGTGGCGGCCGGATCATGGACCTGATCCGGCTGTCGACCGGCTGCGACCCGGTCGAGCAGTTCCTGCGGCTGAGCGTGGGCGAATCGTTGCCCGCACCGCACCCGGCGCTGCGCAATTGCCAGGCTGCCGCGATCCGATTCCTGACCGCCGACCAGCACGGCAACCTCGAGTCCGTGCAGGGGGTGGCCGCCGCGCGCGGGCGCGAAGGGGTTCAGGAGGTCTGCATGGTGGCCGACCTGCCGCGCCGGGTGCGACCGGCGACCAGTGGCTACGACTACCTCGGGCATGTCATCGCAGTAGGTGCCAGCCCGGTTATTGCCCAGGCCCGCGCGGATGCCGCGGCCGATTCCATCGCGATGAAAGTGACTGCGCTATGAAGAACGTCCTGCTGATCGGTGCGAGTCCGGCCGGTGTTTCGGCCCTGACCGGGCTAGGCATCCGGGTAGCCGTGGTAGCCGGCCGGGAGGCGGTGCCGGCTGCTGTGGTCCAGGCCGCTGACCTGATCACCGCCGCTGACCTGAGCGACCCGTACGCGGTGCTCGCGGCCGCCGAGGCGATGATCGTCAACCCCTGCCAGCTGGCTGGGGTGCTCAGCTTCTCCGAGCTGGGGCAGGGACCGGCCGCGATGCTGGCCAAGCGGTGGCGGGTGCTCGGCCCCGATCCGGAAGCGGTCCGGCTCACCCGGGACAAGGCCCTGATGCGGCAGTCGCTGGAAGGCTCGCCGCTGGAATGGCCCTGGCGATGCGGCCGGCCGACCGAGCTCGCCGCCCAACTGCGCTGCCCGAGTGTGGTGTGGCCGTGGATCGTCAAGCCGATCGCCGGAACCGGCAGCACCGCCGTGCACACGCTGCGGGGGCCAGCAGATCTCGATCACTGGGAGCGCACCGCGTCGGCTGCTGAAAGCTATATCGCCGAACGGCTGGCCGGTGGAACCGAGTACTCGGTCGAGGCGGTCAGCCGGGACGGGGTGGTCGACATCCTGGGCATCACCGAGAAGATCACGTCCGGGATGCCGAGCCACATCGAGCTCGGCCATCTCGCGCCGGCGCTGATCGACGAGCAGACCAGGGTCGCGATCCACCGCACGCTAGCGGTGCTGATGCGCCGGTTGGGAATCCACAACGGCGCCAGCCACACCGAGCTGCGGCTGGACCCCGCGCACGGCCCGGTGGTGGTCGAGACCCACACCCGTCCGGGCGGTGACGAGATCCCGGCGCTGACCAGGCTCACCACCGGCCGTGACCAGTACGCCGAGGCGATCGCGGCCCAGCTGGGCCTGCCGATCCCGCCGCCGACGGTGGTCTCGGCCGAGGCCGCCGCGATCTGTTTCGCCGACCCCGGTGAGCAGAACTGCCACCTGGTCCGGCTATCGGTGCCGGCGGTGATGACCGACCCGTCGGTGCAGATCAGGCAACTGCTCACGATCGGCGATTGGACGGCCGGTCGGACGCCGTCCGAACGCCGTCCGGTGTCGGTGCGGTGTACGGCCAGTAGCCGGGAGGGCGCACTTGCCGAGGCGCGCCGGACGCTGGCCGGCATTGAGGTGGGCTGGGCCTGAACCGGCCGGCCGACCCTGCCGCCGGGCATCGGCGGGGTGCATGATGGCAGGGTGTCTATCAGCGTATTCGACCTGTTCTCCATCGGCATCGGGCCGTCGTCCTCGCACACGGTCGGCCCAATGCGGGCGGCGCGGACCTTCGCGCGGGGACTGGCTGACGACGGCGTGATCGGCGAGGTCGGCCGGGTCCGGGTCGAGCTGTTCGGCTCGCTGGGCGCGACCGGACGCGGCCACGGATCGGACCGGGCAGTGGTGCTCGGGCTGGAAGGCGAGACCCCCGAGGACGTCGATACCGACACGGTCCGGCCACGCTATGAGGCGGTACGCGCGGCTGAGCAGGTGCAACTGCTCGGCAAGTACCCGATTCGGCTGGGCAGCGATGACCTGATCCTGCACCGGCGATCGACTTTGCCCTTTCATCCTAACGGAATGCGGTTCACCGCATTCGCCGCTGATGGCCCGCTCGGTGCCGGAGCGCCGATCCGGGAGCGCACCTATTACTCGGTGGGCGGCGGCTTCGTGGTGGACGAGACCGCGACCGGCGCTGATCGGATCAAGGTTGACGACACGGTGCTGCCCTACCCGTTCAGCACCGGGGCTGAGCTGTGCGCGAACGCGGCGGCCACCGGCTTGTCGATCTCGGACCTGATGCTGGCCAATGAGCAGGCTCGGCGCTCGCCCGCCGAGATCAGGGACGGGCTGCTGACCATCTGGCAGGTCATGCAGGACTGCGTGTCGGCCGGCTACCAGCACGAGGGGATCCTGCCGGGTGGGCTGAAGGTGCGCCGCCGGGCCCCAGAGCTCTACCGGACGCTGGCCGGCGAATCGTTCTCAACCGACCCGCTGCGGGTGATGGACTGGGTGAGCTTGTTCGCGCTGGCAGTCAACGAGGAGAACGCGGCCGGCGGCCGGGTGGTCACCGCGCCGACCAACGGCGCAGCCGGCATCATCCCGGCGGTGTTGCTGTACTACCGGCGGTTCGTGCCGGGGGCCTCCGACGACGGGGTGATCAAGTTCCTGCTCACCGCGGCCGCGATTGGCGTGTTGTACAAAGAGAATGCTTCGATCTCAGGGGCTGAGGTCGGCTGCCAGGGCGAGGTCGGCTCGGCCTGTTCGATGGCTGCCGGTGCGCTGTGCGAGGTGCTTGGTGGCAGCCCGCTGCAGGTCGAGAACGCCGCCGAGATCGGTATGGAACACAACCTCGGGCTGACCTGCGATCCGATCGGTGGCCTGGTGCAGGTGCCGTGCATCGAGCGCAACGCGATGGCCGCGGTGAAGGCGATCAACGCCGCCCGGATCGCGCTGCGCGGCGACGGCCAGCACATCGTCAGCCTGGATAAGGTGATTCGGACGATGCGCGATACCGGTGCCGACATGAAGGTCAAGTGCAAGGAGACCTCGCGCGGCGGGCTGGCGGTCAACGTAATCGAGTGCTGAGGTTGCGGCTCGCGCGGACCCGCCCCGTGGCCGGACCCGCGCGAGCCGC